>CAIRDU010000560.1 GCA_903877395.1 uncultured Planctomycetaceae bacterium | reverse complement strand
GGTGAATCCACCTACGATCGCGTCAACGACTACTCGGCAGTGAAAATCAGCCTGGCACGGCCGCACGATATTCGTAGCTGGTCGTTCGGCGAGGTCAAAAAGCCCGAGACAATCAATTACCGCACGTATCGCCCAGAAAAAGACGGGCTGATGTGCGAGAAAATCTTTGGCCCAGAGAAAGACTGGGAGTGTTCCTGTGGCAAGTATCGCGGGATGAAGTACAAGGGAATGATCTGCGATCGCTGTGGCGTGAAGGTGACGCACAGTCGCGTGCGCCGCAAACGCATGGGTCACATCGAGTTGGCCGCGCCGGTCGTGCACATTTGGTTCTTTAAGGCGATGCCGAGCCGTTTGGGTGCCCTGCTGGACATGAAAACATCCAGCTTGGAAAAAGTGACGTACTTCCAAGACTACGTTGTTCTGGATCCCAAGGACACGCCGCTCAAAAAGCAACAACTGCTCACTGAAGAAGAGTTTCGTGAGGCACGCGCCACGCACGGCGACAATGGCTTTGATGCCGAGATGGGCGCCGAGGCCGTTCGCAAACTGCTGCTAGGGCTCGATCTTGTGCAGCTTTCGAAGGACCTTCGGGAAAATCTTCACACCACCAATTCAAAGCAAAAGAAGAAGGATCTCGTCAACCGCCTGAAGATTGTCGAGAGCATTCGCGATAGCGAAAACAAGCCTGAGTGGATGGTGCTCGACGTAATCCCGGTGATCCCGCCAGACCTTCGGCCGCTTGTCATGCTGGACTCCGGTAATTTTGCGACCAGCGACTTAAACGATCTCTATCGCCGCATCATCAACCGCAACAACCGCTTGAAGAAACTCGTAGACTTAAATGCGCCAGAGGTGATTATCCGCAATGAAAAGCGGATGTTGCAGCAGTCGGTCGATGCGTTGTTTGATAACAATCGCTGCAAGCGGCCGGTGCTAGCATCGAGCAATCGCCCGCTGAAAAGCCTCACCGACATGATCAAGGGCAAGCAAGGCCGGTTTCGAGAGAATCTTCTCGGCAAACGTGTCGATTATTCCGCCCGTAGCGTAATTGTTGTCGGCCCGACGCTCCGCCTCCACCAGTGCGGACTTCCCAAGAAAATTGCGCTGGAACTGTACCAGCCGTTCATCATCCGTAGGCTGAAGGAACTCGGTCACGCTGACACGATCAAAAGCGCCAAGAAGATGCTCGAACGCAAGGACGCCGAGGTCTGGGACATCCTCGAGGAGGTTATTCGCAACCACCCGGTGCTCCTGAACCGTGCCCCAACGCTCCATCGCATGGGCATTCAGGCTTTTGAGCCACTCTTGGTGGAAGGCAACGCCATCAAACTGCATCCGCTGGTGTGCAAGGGGTTCAACGCCGATTTCGACGGCGATCAAATGGCTGTTCATTTGCCCCTTTCCATTGAGGCTCAGGTCGAGGCTCACACCCTGATGCTGGCGACAAACAATATCTTTAGCCCCGCCAACGGTGCGCCGATCATCAGTCCGTCGCAAGACGTGGTGATGGGGTGCTACTACCTGACGATGGCGCTGCCATCGCGCAAGGGCGAAGGAATGGTGTTTAAGAACGCCGAAGAAGTCGAGATGGCTCACTCGCTTGGCAAGGTCGACACACACGCCAAGATCAAGGTCAAGTTGCCGCCGCAGCGTTGCCTCAAGACCGACGTCGAGGCATTGGCCAAGCCAGGTGCCATTATTGAAACAACTGTCGGCCGCGTGCTGTTCAACTCTGTTCTGCCAGACGGAATGCTCTTTTACAACATTCCGATGCGTTCCAGCGAACTCGCGCGAGTGATCTCCGACTGCTACCAGGCGCTCGGTCGTCGAAAGACTATCGATCTTCTAGACGATATGAATCGCACCGGCTTCGGCTGGAGCACGAAGAGCGGACTATCGTTTGCTACAGACGATCTGATTACGCCGGCAAACAAGACCAAGATCATTACCGAGGCCGAGAAGAGCGTGATGAAAATCATGAAGCTCTATCAGCGAGGCGTGATTACAGACGGGGAGCGATATAACCAGGTGCTCGATGCTTGGACGCATGCCCGTGAGCGAATCACCGTGGAGATGATGGAGGAGTTGGAGCAGGATACTGATGCCCGCGATAACAGGCGGTCTGGCTACGTCAATCCGATTTACTTGATGGCTCACTCCGGCGCCCGTGGTGGCGTGGAGCAAATCCGTCAGTTGGCCGGTATGCGTGGGCTGATGGCCAAGCCATCAGGTAAGATCATTGAAACGCCTATTAAGGCGAATTTTCGCGAAGGACTGACTGTGCTTGAGTACTTCAGTTCCACTCACGGTGCTCGTAAGGGCTTGGCTGATACAGCCCTCAAGACCGCTGACTCGGGCTATTTGACTCGCAAACTGGCCGATGTGGCGCAAAATGTTGTTGTCACGATGCACGACTGTGGCACGACGCAGGGCATCACCAAGATGGTCATCTACCGCGGCGAGAAAGTGGAAGTGAGTCTTGCCGATAGCATCCGCGGCCGCGTTAGTAGGGCCAATATCGTTAATCCAATTACTGACGAGGTGGTCGTGCACGAAGACGAACTCGTTACGCCGAAGATCTCCCGTCAGGTTGAGGAACTTGGACTAGAAAAAATCCAAGTACGAAGCCCCCTCACATGCGAAGCACCTCTTGGCGTCTGCCGGCTTTGCTACGGCATGGACCTCTCAACTGGTTCGATGGTGGAGGAAGGGATGGCCGTCGGCATCATTGCAGCTCAGAGCATTGGCGAACCGGGTACGCAGTTAACGATGCGGACGTTCCATATCGGTGGTGTTGGTCAACGGGCCATTGAAGAAAATGAAAGCCGTGCCAAGAAGGCCGGTACCGTCAAGTTTACCCGTCTGCGTACGGTGAAAAACGAACAGGGCGAGCAAATTGTGCTGGCTCGCAACGGTGAAATCTCGCTGCTTGACCCCAAGGGCCGCGAACTCGAGAAGTTTGAGATTCCCGCAGGTGCCATTCTCAAGGTTCAGGAAAACGACGAAGTCAAGGCAAGTGCCGTGCTCGTGCAATGGGATCCGCACTCCATCCCAATTCTTTCGGAAGTGGCTGGCAAGGTTCGCTATGAAGACGTGATCGAGGGCGAGACGCTTCGCATTGAAAAAGACCCCAGCGGCCATCTACGGCAGATGATCATGGAGCACAAGGGCGTTTACCACCCACAGGTTGTGCTTGAAGACGAATCTGGAAAGATCCTCGACTTCTACTACCTGCCTGAGAAAGCCTACATTGAGGTCGCTCCGGGCCAGATAGTGGCTGCAGGCCACGTGCTTGCCAAAACGCCTCGTGAAGTGTCGGGCACGCAAGACATCACGGGCGGCCTGCCACGCGTTACAGAAATCTTCGAGGCTCGCAAGCCAAAAGATCCTGCGATCATGGCGGAGATCGACGGCATCGTAGAATTGCTCGGTGAAAAACGCCGTGGCAAGCGGACGATTGTTGTGAAGAGCGAAAGTGGCATCGAGTGCGAGCATCTTGTCACGCACGGCAAGCATCTACGGGTTCATGCCGGCGACTTTGTGAAGTCGGGTGAAGCACTTGTTGACGGGCCGCTTGTGCC
>CAIRDU010000559.1 GCA_903877395.1 uncultured Planctomycetaceae bacterium | reverse complement strand
GCTGTTTCGAACATTGGATGTTCGCGCTGATCTGTCCAACGAGCAGATCAGTTCGCTCTCCCCCGACACTCGGCGGCTTCTCGGTACGTTGGAGTCGGATCGGCCAATCGAGATCAAGGCGTATGTCAGCCCCACCGTGCCAGAAGACTACACCCAAACTCGACTCACACTTCTGAATATGTTACGGCAATTCCAGCGACTTGGGCGAGGGAAGGTGAATGTGGAGGTGATTTCCACTGAACCCAAGACGGAGGCAGCGGCACTGGCCAGCCAGCAGTTTGGCATCCAGCCAGTGACGGTGCTCTCGCGGGTGCGAGGCACATACCGGGAAGAGGAGATTTTCATGGGCTGCGCCTTTACCAGCGGCCTTGAAAAAGTAGTTGTGCCGTTCTTTGACAAAGGCACACCCGTGGAATATGAGTTGATCCGTTCTGTCTGCACGGCCGCTCAGCAAAAGCGGAAGCGGCTGGGCGTGCTCGCAACCGACGCCGATCTCTTCGGAGGCTTCGACATGATGGGCGGGCAGCAGCGGCCGCGGCAGCCCATTCTGGATGAATTGGAAAAGCAATACGATGTCGTGCAAGTCGATGCATCGGCGCCGCTTACAGAGTCCTACGACGTGCTGCTGGCCGTGCAGCCATCGTCGCTTGGTCCGGAACAGATGGCTCACTTTGTGGCAGCCGTACAGGCCGGGCAGCCAGTGGCGATTTTTGAGGATCCCTTACCGGTGCTCATGACAAGCGTGCCCGGAACCTCGCAGCCCAGACGGAGTCCTGGAGGGCCGATGGCGATGTTTCAGCCGCAGGGAGGTCAGCCTAAGGGCGATATTGGGCCGCTCTGGCAGGCGCTGGGCGTGCGGCTGGCTGCTGGCTCTGGCAGGCCTGCCATGGGTCAGATGGGATCCAGTCCCTACGTGGTGTGGCAGGACTACAATCCACATCCCAAGCTGGAATTGCCCAGCGAATTTGTGTTTATCAATGCCGATCAGGGGGGTGATGCCACCCCCGCACAGGCCGGTGCAGGAGGTGCAACGGGGCCAAGCTTTAATCAGCAGCAGCCCATTACGGCCGGCCTTCAGGAAGTGCTATTTCCATTTCCAGGAGCCGTTGCAAAAGACGACGCAGCCGACGTGATTTGGACGCCACTAGCGCAAACGAGCACTCGCTCAGGCACTATTGAAGTCGAGCAAGTGATGGGCAATCGCGGAGACATGCGGCAGCTCCGCATCTTTGAAAAGCCTGGGAAGCAGGCGATGGTGGTTGCCGTATCAGTTGAGCGGAAGGCGGCGGCCCCGGAAGCCAAGCCGATTCGGGCTGTGGTCGTGGCCGATATCGATCTGCTGGATGGTCGAATCTTTGGCCTTCGGAATCGGCCAGATGAGGTCTTTGGGCTCAATTTCGACAACGTCACCTTTGCGTTGAATATCCTCGATTCGCTCTCGGGTGATACGCGGTTTCTTGACATTCGCAAACGGAAGCCAAAGCACCGCACGCTGGAGCGGATTGAAGATACTGTCGCAAGTGCTCGCGAGCAGGCCGACCAGGAACGCCAGAAATTTATTGAACAGTTTGACGCTGCTGAGAGCAGCGCGAATGCCGAAATGCAAAAAGAGGTCGGCGCATTCGAGAAGAAAATCAAGGACATGGAAAGCGCCGGCGACGCCGATCCGCAGGCGGCCATGCAGGCTGTGCAGCAACTCGCCAGCCGTCAGCGACTGGCTCAGCGGCGACTCGACACCAAGATCGAGCAACTGAAGCGCACCCGGGATTCCGATGTAGAAGCTGTGGAGCGTCAGCTTGGTGCGAAGGTGCGAAGCGAGCAAGACCGCCAAAAGTGGTTGGCTGTGCTCCTGCCGCCGATCCCGCCATTGGTCGTTGCTTTCTTTGTCTACTTTCGCCGTCGGTCCCTCGAGCGCGAGGGCGTTGCAAAATCTAGGCTCAGGTGATCCGGGCCGCACTGAAACGATTACGAGGAGTGTGCTGATGAATGGAGAGGCTTCAAGTTCTGGGCTTTCGCCCGTGATACGCAAGACCGCGATGTTTTTGCTCGGCGGAGCGGGAGTGCTGCTGCTCGGCGTGGTGGCGCAGCCGCGTTTTAAGGGCAAGGCAATCGAAGCGGAAGGGCAGCGAGTGCTTTTTCCGGAACTCTCCGATGCGTCCAAGGCCGCCAGCCTTGAGATTGTGAAATACGACGAGGCCCTGGCCACGCTACAACCGTTCAAGGTAGTGCAGTCAGGGGGCGTGTGGGTGCTTCCGTCGCACCAGAATTATCCAGCTGATGCAAAGGATCAGCTGGCTGCTGCTGCGACAGAGCTCGTCGACATTGAGTCGCTCGACGTGGTGAGCAAGTCGCCGGCCGATCACGAAACGTATGGCGTGATCGAGCCCGATCCAGACAAGATCAAGCCGGGTATGACGGGCATCGGTGAGCTCGTGGAGATTCGGGACGCTGGTGGAACCAAGCTGGCCCGGCTCATTATTGGCAAGGAAGATAAGCGACCCGCTGGAGCCGGTGCAGCGGGTCGGGCGCTGCGATTTGTGCGGAAGGCAGGGCAAGATCCCGTCTATCGCATCGAGATCGACACGTCGAAGTTTGTAACGCAGTTCGACGACTGGATCGAAAAAGATCTCCTCAAGCTCTCGCCTTGGGATGTGCGTCGACTGACGCTCGATGATTACACGTTGGGTGCTGTTGAGGCGGAAGGGCGGATGATGGTGCAGCAAGATCGCAAAAATCTGATTGATCTAACCTACGACGATAAAGATGCGAAGTGGTCGCTGACCAAGCTGGAGGCGTTCACGGCAGGCAACAAGCCAAACGATGAGAAACTCGGAGACTCCGAGGAACTTGCTTCTGGCAAGCTCAACGATTTGCGGAATGCCCTCGGTGATCTCAAGATTATTGACGTGGCGAGGAAGCCGGCTGGATTTAGTGCTGAACTGAAAGCCGAGGAAAAGTTTGCAAGCGATCCAGAAGCGGTGGCTTCGATGCAGCAGCGAGGGTTTCTGCCGCTGAAGTCGGGGGAGATTCTCTCGACCGACGGCGAAACAACCGTGGGGATGAAGGATGGCGTGGAATACGTTCTGCGGTTTGGGGCTGGCACGACTGTGGCTGGTGAGCCTGCCGCGACGGAGTCGGGCAAGCCCGGCGAAGAAGCGACTGCCGGCGAAACCGCTGGCCGGTACTTGCTTGTCATGGCGAAGTTCAACGAGGGTTTGCTTGAGAAGCCCACGTTAGATCCGTTGCCCGAGGCCGCTGGAGAGAAAGAGGCTTTGAAGGAAGTCGCAAAGGACGGGAATAAGCCAGCCGAGGGCGAGGTTGCGAAAGAAAAGCCTGCCGATGAAAAGGCGGCCGAGTCGCTCAAGCAGGCTGACGAAGCTGAGGCCAAGGCGCAGGCGGCGTTGGAGGAGCGGCGACGAGTAGAACGCGAAAATAAACGCAAGCAGGATACATACGACGAGCAAGTCAAAGTAGCCCGCAAGCGGGTGCGAGATCTCAATAATCGTTTTGCAGACTGGTATTACGTGGTTTCTAACAAGGAATACGCCAAGATTCATCTCGGCCGCGAAGGCATCTCGCAGAAGAAAACAGAAGCCGCCGAAGCCCCTAAATAAGCGCGAGCCAGAAAAGCAAACTTCGCAGTCTTCGCACAGCGTTCATGCTTGTCATGCTTGTCCTGTCGTGCTGCGGTCGGGATCGTCGATGCTGCAATGCTTCGGTGCGTCAAGTGGTTGTTGTCGCGATTTCATCGCGTGTGTAATGATAAAATTAACCAGTTTCTGAAATGTAAAGAATCCATTTTAGAGGTTGTGTCCTTGTCTCTTGGGGACGATCAGTTCCGTGCTGCCACCGAGTTCGCGAGAACGCTTTTCGACGGTGCCATGGATTGCGATGAGCGGCGCGTTCGCTTTGGCGAGCGGGTCTAAGTGGGCCACGGGGTTGTGTGCTTTGCCAACTCATTGCGAGAGCAGCTGTAGTCGCTGCAGGCTTTCTCCAAACCTAGATAGCTCTACAGATCGCATGCGGGGTAGGTGCCCGCGATGCACACCACTTGGTCGGGGTGTTCCGCAGCCCAGTTGAAGGCCTGGGCGCAGCAGGC
>CAIRDU010000558.1 GCA_903877395.1 uncultured Planctomycetaceae bacterium | reverse complement strand
ACCATGCCACCGAACCCCCACGCACTTCCCGACGCGGTGAAGAGTCGCTCCAGCCTGCGCGACGGCGAGGCTGCGTGCCTACAGCGAGTACGCCGATTCGCTCAGGGAGTAATCATTGTGGTTGGGCTGTTCTGGCAGGATGAGGCCAAGGCCATCGAACCCATTCCACTGCCGGCCATTGGCGAGCCTAAAACAGTCGGGGCGGCGAGGGGCGAGGCTGAAGCAACCGGGGTAGAGCAGCGTTCGGTTTTTGAAAATGGTAGCACGCTCTTCGGTGAGTCGTCCGTTGCATTGCGATCGTCTGCACCGGTTGTGCCGAAGGACACCGGTGGCATGTTTCTCCCGAGCGACAACGGGCGTCTGCTCTGGAAACAGACACTCGCCACAGTGTCGGCCGACTGGCCTGTGGTGCGCACGATTGAACCCAACTTCAATTCGACGCCGCCGCGCGAGGGGCTCATCGAATCGGCGTGGATCGAACCGCCCGGCCAGCCGATCGTCCCCGGCGGCCTGCCTACACGCGCTCAGGTGTGGCCGCCGCGGCGGCAGCGAGTGGTGGTGCGAGTGGTACCCGCAATTAACGGAGCGTGGGTCGATGCGATCGTAGAAACGCAGTCGATTGCCGAGTCGCACGCACCCGCTGGCCCAGGCCGCATTGAACTGGCAGGAGGCTGGGAAACCAACGCAGACGGAAGTGATCGAAAAAATATCACCACCACGCTCGCTGCGAGGATGGCGCCTTCCGTGGACCCGATTTATTCTTTACCGCCACTTGAAAGTGAGGGCATGCTTCGCCCAGAAGACAACCAGCCGCCATGGGCGCACAGCCAATACCCACGGCTGTCTCGTGCGGGTCATAAGGTGCTTGAAGACTATCGCAACTTTTATTCGTGCGAGAGCCTTGTCTGTCTGACGGCGGCCTTTGGGGCGGGGGCTGTCATGGCCAATACGGGGTTTGACACAACGATGCAAAACGCGTGGCAACAAAGCGTAACGCCCACGAGCGTCGGCACGTTTTTTGCCGACTGCAAGCCGATCGGGGAGGGGAGGTATGCCCTCTCGATCTTCGGGGCGGCGGCTATTACAGGTTTAATCTTGGAGGGGCGGCCCTCGGGCGACATCATTGGCGAGTGGGGGTCGCGTTCGCTGCGGATATTTACTGTTGGCGCGCCGCCAGTCTACGTCTTGCAGTTGGCTACTGGCGCGTCGCGTCCCAGCGAGAACAGTTCAGCTGGGAGCAACTGGCATTTTTTCAACGACGACAACGGAGTGAGTGGGCATGCGTTTGTTGGGGCGATCCCGTTTCTAGCGGCAGCTGAGATGGTGGAAAACCCGTGGGCTAAAGGGGGGCTTTACGTCTGTTCGACGTTTGTCGGCTTTTCTCGAATGACCACCGACTCCCACTATCCGTCGCAGGTGTTTCTGGGCTGGTATTTGGCATGGGCCAGTTCAATGGCCGTGAACCGCACGGAGATCCGCTTCAGCGGCATGGAAGTGAGTGTTGTGCCGCTTCCTACAGCCGACATGGGGGGCCTCGCCGTCGAAGCCCGCTGGTAAAATGGTGGCAGCCACTCAATACAGGCTACTTAGGAAGCATAGGCCGTTCTAAAATGAACCAAACGCCCTAGGTCTCCCAAGTTTGGTGACCGCCGCCGTTTTGAGGAGGGCGGCGATGGCGAGCATGAGCCATGTGGAAGGTTCCGGCACGATGACCGTCCAGGCTAGACCGTAGGAAGTGTCGGTTGGCGTGGTAGCGAGGTTGTAGTTTTGGTTGAGGCCCACGACGCGGAGCATGTAAGAGCCGGTTTGGGGCACCGAAAGCCTCAGGAACTCTACGGTACTCACCGAAGCGATTGACTGGGCAATCAAGGATGGGGTACCCGCCAGATCAGTTCGCAGGAGTTCAAGCGAAAGGTTGCTAAGGGAAATATCGCTCGCGCTTGCAAGCGTTGAGCCCAGTGTGCGATCGGCAAACCACGTGAGGGCAGCGGTGAGCGTGCTGCCGGCTAGGAGCGACTGATCAAACGTGTAGGAGTTCGTGCTGCCTACAGCACCCGTGTCGCTCGCAACGCTGCCCAGATCCCAGCCCCGCAGTTCGAGGCCCGTCCCGCCGCCGTTGCCCGCGATACCGAGCGATGTGTTCTGGCCGGCAACGACATAATTGATGCCGCCGCTCTGGATGCTGGAAGGATCGCCCACATAGATTTTGTAGGCAGCGTCGAGGTTAATCATGCCAGCGCCGACTGAGTTATCGAGCGCCTGGGTCGTGGTGATAACGCCCCCGGAGCTGATTTGGCCGTTATTCCAGCCGTTGGTGGCCGATGCACCAGCCATCATCGTGGCCTTGATCACGCGGGCATCCAGCATGTCGCTGGATGCAGCACTCGAATCTACAAATAACTTTCCAGCATCGACCATCAGGGCAGCAGCACCCGCCACGATGGGCGCCGCGAAACTCGTGCCAGCCATGTCCGGAATATAGTACTGGGCTTGATAGGCCCCGCCCGAACCAGCCGTTGGATCCGTGCCCGAAACGTGGCCCCCGGTTACGCCGCCGTAAAACGCGAGCGTGAGATTGTCTCCAGGGGCGGCGATATCAACGGTTGGCCGTACGGCGGTGGTCGTCACCTGCGTGGCGGGATTATAAAAATTGCCGAGGCCTCGGCTGGAGAAACTGGCCACTTGCGAAAACGGTGGCGAAAGAGTGTCGCCCGTCATCGCGGCCACAGCGATCCCATTGTAGCCAGAGGCTGGGCCACCCACCGTGTTGACATTCGGGCCTTCGTTGCCGGCGGCAAATACACCAACGACGTTGTTTTCCTTGAGCAGTGCATCGATGGCGATCGTTTCAGCGACCGTGCCGGAAGAGTCGTGATAGCCCCAACTGCTGTTGATGATATTGGCTCGAGCCGTCGTACCATTGGTGGTGATCCCGGCACGCATCGCAGTGGTGTAGGCATACAGAAAGCTGGCGTCGGTGGTGTTGAACGATCCGGAATAGACTTCGCCCGGCAAGGCATTCCAATTCGTGGCAATCGAGGCCGACCAGAGTTGCGCCACAGGAGCAATGCCTTCCTGATAGGTATACGCGCCGTTTCCTGCGATGGCTTGGCCCACCATCGTGGCGTGCCAATCGTATTGGCCGAGCTGTGTGCCGGCGGTCGTTGGGCCGGCGATGTACTGCGACACTCGCCCCGCGAGGCTCTCTTGACCGTTCCAGATCGCGCCGGCTTCAACGTTGGCAACAATTGCACGACTGCCGCCAAAGCCCATCGAATAAAACGTGCTTGCGCCGATCAGATCGTTGACGTAGACGCCATTGAAGATGTTCGAGCCGGAATGGCTCCCAACGACAGCCCAAGCGGGCAAGGCGGGCAGCGTTGCGGCAAAGAGCAGGGTGAACGTCAGCGAACACGCCAGACGGCACCGGCGGCAACACTTCAGAAGATCGGCGCATGCTGGCCTTACGAAGCGGCGGCGGCATAAGGGCATGATCCGAATCACGAGCGTTTTTTCCGAGAAGTCTCTACCTTTTT
>CAIRDU010000557.1 GCA_903877395.1 uncultured Planctomycetaceae bacterium | reverse complement strand
CGTGAGCCCCTATTCTCGCGCGCGTGGCGAGACAGAAAGCCGCCTAGGGCGGACAAAGCCTCCGCTTCGATGCGAGGATACGCTCACTCGCGTCAACTTCACCCGCACCCGTTGCCGGCTTGGGCCATCAGACGCCTGCGTCAGAGAACATGCGGCGCGGTCAAGCCATCGCTGCATTGTGCTATCAGTTGCTTCACCAGTGCGGCTGGAGACTCGCGGATGTCGACCGTGATCGCTCGCTCTTCGGCCGTGGGACGTTCTAATAACGCACACTGGCTCTCCAACAGTGAGGCGGGCATGAAGTGCCCCGTGCGTTCTTGCAGTCGCGAGCGAATCACATCCATTGGACCGTCCAAATGCACCAACTGCAGCCTTGGATCCCCAATGCCAATCGCCGTGCGATAGCGTTTGGCAAGTGCGGAGCAAGCCAACACCATCCCCGATGATTCCCGCAGCACGCTATCAATCAAGTGCCTCAGGGCTACTAGCCAAGGGGTTCGCTGGACATCGGTCAGCGGGATTCCCTGCGACATTAATCGCACGTTTTCAGACGGATGAAAATCGTCTGCGTCGTGAAAGGCCCAGCCCAGCTCGCGTGCAAGCAACCGACCGACCTCTGTTTTGCCGCTGCCGCTCACGCCCATCACCACAATCACTCGTACAGCCATACTGATCGCTCCTCTAATACATCGCTACATGCATGCCGCTCTTGAGATGCACCACCGGCTGAGGCGTGAATCGCATCCGGCCAGCAAGCATTCGCACCTCTGCACTGCTGCGGCCCAAATAGCCCCATTCACCGACAGATGCGTATACGGGGCCTCTCGCTTCAGGCATCGCCCAGACATCGCATGCCTGCTGCCACACCGCCGCGATTTTTTGCCGCCGCACATGGATCGCGTCGAGGCCATACCATTCGCCGGGCTGCTCGATGACCGTCGCGCGGTGATCTTTGGCTACTTCCAAGATCGCCGCATCCAGCCGTGCAGCCGCTTCCTTGAGAGCCTCTAAACTGAGCGTGCAGCCCGGCACATACAACGTTCGAAGGAGGCGGTATCGAACCATACCCACCGTCGCGATGCTTTCCAATGGCAGGCGAGTGATCGCAATCGACGCATTTCGAGCCGCCAGTCGAGCGACACTCTCCCGCACCCACGCAGCCACCTGGTCGACCGAAAATCCGTACAGTAAATCGTTGCCTATGTCGGTCACAATCGCCCGAAGCTGCGGAATAGCCGGGGCTTTGGTGTCGCCAAAGCCATTCCGATCCAGCGCCCGCCACAGCCCACACCACAGAATCGATGGCAGACGTCGCATCCACACGCGGCTATTGGCCCCGTAGGACCGGCCGTGGCCCGCAGCTACATAAAGATCGGCTGGCTCAGGGGATCGCACTCGCACGGTAGCAACCAGGTTCGCAAGTCCACGCGAAACGTTACTGGCTCCAATCACCACAATGCCTTGAGCAGCGGCCCCCTCTGCAACGGCAACCGGCTTCGCCGCCTCTCTGGAATCGACTTGCATGGAATCGATACCGCTCGCACACACCTGACGGCCGTTCAATTCCAGCGTCTCCACTGCGAGCCTCCCGAAAGACTCTGGTAGCACGACACGGCCAGCATCGCAAACATGATCCCCAGATACGGTTGGTTTTGGGTGTAGCCCCAGAAAGCAACCGCGCCTCCGGCCACCACGCCGAGGATGGCCGCGATCCGCGTGGCATCATCCACGCCG
>CAIRDU010000556.1 GCA_903877395.1 uncultured Planctomycetaceae bacterium | reverse complement strand
CTCAGCATGTCGCTCTGCCACGACTGCGGTCAGCGATTCTGCTTGGGCGCAGTCCAGATTCATCTTCCAGTTACCGGCTACGATGGCTCTACGGGTGGCGGGCATGCTCGACTCCTACGGCGACAGGGGGGCGTTGGGGGAATGAATGGAACCAAAGCGGCGGCCACTATACCAACTGGCATCGATGAGCGAACAACCGATTCCACATCGACGCAGTTTCCGTTCGGCTGGCGATCGGGCTTCTCAAGCAAAGCCGCCCTATAACGTTGGGCGTAGCAACTGCAAGCGTCCAGCGTTAGCCCACCGCGGCGGCAGTGGCGTAGGAGCCAAGCACAACCACTCGCTTGCACCGCCGGTCGAGAGCAGCGATCGCCCGACGCACGCGGAGGTCGTCGCGATGCCCCTCCATCTCCACAAAAAATACGTAGCCACGCTCCTCGCCTGGAAGCGGAAACGATTCGATCCACGTGAGGTTGAGCTTTTGTTTTTTAGGAATCGCAAGCGCGTCGGCCAATCCACCTGGTTTGTGCTCGGTCTCGAACATCAGCGACGTTTTGTCCCGACCCGTGCGGCCAGCATCGGCGTGCCCAATGACAGCAAATCGGGTTGTGTTACCAGCCACGTCTTCGATGTTTTCTGCCAGCACATCAAGCCCATAGTGCACGCCCGATTGCCTGCTGGCGATTGCGGCGGCGTGCGGTGTACGGCTGGCCGTCTCTGCCGCAGCGCTGGTGCTGGTCACCTCCACTAACCTCGCATCGGGCAGGTGGCGAGCCAGCCAGTTGCGGCATTGCGAGAGGGCTTGGGGGCGGCTGTACACCTCCCGCACGCTGGCTCGATCGCAGGCAGCGAGCAGGTGGTGGTGAATGCGAAGCGGCACTTCAGCGCAGATTTTTACAGTCAGGCGGGAAAAGTTGTCGAGCGTGTCGGCAATTCGGCCGTCGGTTGAGTTCTCCAGTGGCACAACACCGTAGTGGGAGTGGCCCGCATTCACCTCTTCAAACGCAGCAGAGATACTGGCCACAGGTACAAATTCAACCGAACTGCCAAACCGATGCAACGCCGCCAAATGGCTGTAGGTCCATGCGGGTCCCAGATGCGCCACTCGCAGTCGCTGTTCGATTGCGCGGGAGCCAGAGATCAATTCGCGAAACACCGCCTTCAGGCTCTCACTGGAGAGTGGGCCGGCATTGTTGGCTGCCACCCGTTCCAGTACGGTCTCCTCGCGGGAAGGATCAAACGTCTGCTGGCCACTGGACTGCTTGATGTGGCCAATCTTTCCTGCCAGCGTAGCCCGCTGGTTCATCCGCTCGACGAGCTCGCGGTCAATTGTATCGATCTGGGTGCGCAAGGCGCCGAGACCATCATCCTGTTTGGATCTGGATTTCGGCTGATCAGACTTTGCCATATCTACGACTACATGTCCGTGTCAGAAAACAAAAACGGCCAAAATGGCAGTCAACTTGCTCGGGATATTTTTCGCCGCAGAGCAAGCGGTGCCAGTGCACCCACTCTAATCGGAACAAGAGCGGCGTAAATACTAGGCTTTTTGAACCGGAAACGGTTTGCTGCTCGCCCGGTGCATCGGCTCATTCGCAGCCAAACCGTGCTGGCACGGGCTTTGCATTTCCCTCCCCAGCCAGTCGCCGACCGTTCGGCAGGCACGCTTCACACCTATCATTCCGCACACACATAAAGGACACATTCCATGGCAACGCAAAAGGGCGAAAAGATTATCGGAATCGACCTGGGCACGACCAACTCGGTCGTGGCGGTCATGGAGGGCAAGGAGCCCAAGGTAATTGCCAATAAAGATGGCAACCGTCTCACGCCAAGCGTCGTGGCTTTTAACGATAAGGGCGAGACGCTCGTTGGCGACCATGCCCGACGTCAAGCCGTCACAAATCCCAAGCGTACGATCTACTCGATCAAGCGTTTCATGGGCCGTCGTCACAATGAAGTTGCCAGCGAAGAGAAGATTGTGCCCTATGAGGTCGTCGGTGGAACCGAAGACTACGTCAAAGTGAAAGCTGGTGACCAAACCTGCACGCCGCCAGAGATATCCGCGAAGATTCTGCGAGCTCTCAAGGAATCTGCCGAGAGCTACCTCGGCCACAAAGTCAACAAGGCTGTGATTACAGTTCCGGCCTACTTTAACGACGCCCAGCGTCAAGCCACGAAAGACGCCGGACAGATCGCCGGGCTGGAGGTGATGCGGATCATCAACGAGCCCACAGCGGCGGCGCTGGCGTATGGCCTCGATAAGAAGGCACATGAAAAGATCGTGGTATTCGATCTGGGTGGCGGCACGTTCGACGTTTCGGTGCTGGAAGTGGCCGACGGCGTGTTCCGCGTAATCAGCACCAACGGTGACACGCACCTCGGTGGCGATGACTTCGACCAGACGCTCATCAACCATGTGGCCGATCAGTTCAAGAAAGAACAGGGCATCGACCTCCGGAAAGATACGATGGCTCTGCAGCGGCTACAGGAGGCCTGTGAGAAGGCCAAGAAAGAGCTGAGCACTGCCCAGAGCACCGATATCAACCTCCCATTTATTACGGCCGATGCGTCAGGCCCCAAGCACTTGCAGATCACGATCACGCGAGCCCAGTTTGAGCAGATGTGCGATCACCTGATCGAGAGATGCCGCGGTCCGGTCGTGCAGGCTCTTAAAGATGCCAAGCTTGATCCCAAGGAGATTGACGAAATCGTCCTTGTGGGTGGTTCGACCCGGATTCCAAAGGTTGCGGATCTCGTCAAAAAGCTGTTCCAAAAGGATCCCCACAAGGGGGTAAATCCCGATGAGGTTGTAGCCCTCGGAGCGGCCATTCAGGGCGGCGTGTTGGGCGGCGAGGTAACGGATGTGCTGCTGCTTGACGTGACACCGCTGTCGCTTGGAATCGAAACAGAAGGGGGCTTGTTCACCAAGCTCGTCGAACGCAACACCACCGTTCCCACCGAACGCAAGCAGGTCTTTAGCACAGCAGCCGATGGCCAAACAGCGGTGACCGTGAGTGTGTTTCAAGGTGAGCGACCGATGGCCAAGGACAATCGGCTCCTCGGTCAGTTCAATCTAGATGGCATTCCATCGGCCCCACGTGGCACTCCGCAGATCGAGGTAAAGTTTGACATTGACGCCAACGGCATCCTAGCCGTGAGTGCCAAAGACCTCGGCTCCAACAAGGAGCAGACGGTGAAGATTGAGCAGTCCAGCGGCTTAAACGAGTCGGAGATTGAGCGGATGCGAAAAGATGCCGAAGTGCACGCCGAGGAAGATAAGCAGAAGCAGCGATTGGCTGAATCTCGCAACCGTTCGGAGGCGCTCTGTTTCCAGACGGAGAAGCTGATCAAGGAAAACGATGGCAAACTGTCGGCCTCCGACAAGGCTCCCTTGGAGGCGGCGATTGCCAAGGCCCGCGAATCAGCGAAAGGGGAAGATGCAGATGCAATTCTTTCGGCCCACGATTCGCTCGAGCAGGCCAGCCACGCGCTTTCTAAAATCTTGTACGAGGCCACCGCTGCCCGCGGTAACCAAGCCCCCGAGTCTGCCACCGCCGGCAGTGCTGCCGGGGCACAAGCCCCCGACGACACAATCGACGCTGAGTTTGAAGTCAAGAAAGATAGCTAACCCCCAAAGGGCAGAGCCACGGTAGCGATCCGATCTGTTTGCAGGAGGAATTTGCACTCGAGTTTTGCAAAAGGATGTATCGATGCCGTTTCGATTTGAAGCATTTACCATTAAGGCTCAAGAAGCGGTCCAGCGGGCCGTCGAGCTAGCAGCATCCCGCGGCAATCCGCAGGCCACGCCGGTGCACCTGTTGCAATCGCTTGTGTCGGAGCGAGAAGGGATTGTGCGTCCGCTGTTGGAGAAGATCGGCGTTGACCGCGGCCACTTGGAGCGGATCATCGAGGCCGAGCTTTCGCACCTGCCGAAAGTATCGGGGGGTGCGCAGCCGCAACCTGATCCGGACCTCATCAAGGTGTTTGAGGCTGCATCGGCTGATGCCGACTCAATGAAGGACGAGTTTGTTTCGACAGACCACCTCATGCTTGGGCTTGTGAAAACGCCGTCCAAGGCGAAGAGCGTTTTGCAACTGGCCGCCGTGGATGAAAAGCAACTCATGGCGGGCCTGCAGGCGGTGCGAGGCAGTTCGCGGGTGACGGATCAAAGCCCGGAAGAGAAATTTCAGGCACTCGAAAAATATGGCATCGATTTGGTGAAGCGGGCCAGCCAAGGCAAGCTGGATCCTGTCATCGGCCGCGACTCCGAGATTCGCCGCGTCATCCAAGTGCTGTCGCGACGCACGAAGAACAACCCCGTGTTGATCGGTGAGCCTGGCGTGGGCAAGACGGCAATCGCCGAAGGCCTTGCACTGCGAATCGTGCAGGCCGACGTGCCCGAAACGCTTCGCAACAAGCGTGTGATTTCCCTCGACTTGGGCGCGTTGATTGCGGGCACGAAATACCGGGGTGAGTTTGAAGACAGACTCAAGGCGATTCTGCGCGAAGTGGAGGCGGCAGCTGGCGGAGTGATCCTCTTTATCGACGAACTCCACACCGTGATTGGCGCTGGTGCGGCCGAGGGAGGCTCTGATGCAGCCAATCTCTTGAAGCCGGCTTTAGCCCGCGGCGAGCTGCGGTGTATCGGCGCCACCACGCTGGATGAATTTCGCAAGCACATCGAAAAAGACGCAGCGCTCGAGCGCCGATTTCAGCCAGTGTTTGTGGGCGAGCCGAGCGTGGAAGACACCATCGCAATCCTGCGAGGCTTAAAGCCTCGATACGAGGCCCATCACAAGGGCGTGAAGATCAAGGATTCGGCCTTGGTAGCAGCGGCCGAACTCTCTCACCGCTATATCGCCGATCGCTTTTTGCCGGACAAGGCAATCGACTTGATGGACGAGGCCACGAGCCGCATCTCAATGGAGTTGCAGAGTGTGCCAAGCGAGATCGACGAGGTACAGCGACGGCTCGTACAGTTGGAATTAGCCGCCCGTCAACTGGCTGAGGAAACTGAAGAGCACGCCAAGGAGCGGCTGGTTGTGATCGAGGAGGAGTCGGCTGGGCTGCGAAAGAAATTGGCGAGCCTTCGCGAGCAGTGGGAGGCTGAGAAGTCGGGCGTGGGGAGTCGCCAGGAGTTGCGCAAACAGCTCGACGAGTCGCAACTGGCGTTTGAGCATGCCAATGTGGCAATCAAGGAGCGGCAGGCATCAGGGCAGCCTGTGGGCGAAGACCTCTATCAGCGGCTCTATGAGCTCGATCAGAAGTGCCGAACGCTTGTAGCACGATCAGAGCAGGAGGAGCAGGATCCGGAAAAGGGAGCGACCAAAGAAACGCCATCTGTAAAGCGGCTGTTGAGGCGCGAGGTGGGGCCAGAAGAAATCGCAGAAGTCGTGAGCGCGTGGACTGGCATTCCCTTAACCCGGCTGATCGAAACAGAGCGTGCCAAACTGCTCGTGCTAGAGGAGCGGTTGCATCAGAGGGTGATCGGACAAGACGAGGCCGTTGAAGCCGTCAGCAATGCTGTGCGTCGCAGTCGCTCGGGCCTTCAGGATCCCAACCGACCGATTGGGTCGTTTATTTTTCTGGGACCCACAGGTGTTGGCAAAACCGAACTCTGCAAGGCGTTGGCCGAGGTGCTCTTCGACGATCAGAATGCGATGATTCGCGTCGATATGAGCGAGTTTATGGAGAAGCACTCAGTGGCTCGGCTGATCGGCGCACCGCCTGGCTATGTGGGCTACGAGGAAGGTGGCCGGCTCACCGAGGCCGTCCGCCGGCGGCCGTATTCGGTTGTGTTGCTGGATGAAATCGAAAAGGCTCATCGCGATGTGTTTAACGTGCTCTTGCAGGTGCTCGACGATGGTCGTCTGTCTGACAGTTTGGGCCACACAGTTGATTTCACCAACACGATCGTCGTAATGACCAGCAACATTGGGAGTCATATCATTCAGGAGATCACGAAAGAACGTGGCTCGCAGGATGAAGTGCGGCGAGCGGTCAAGGAAGCCCTGCAGGCAAACTTTCTGCCGGAGTTTTTAAACCGCATCGACGAGACAATCGTATTTCATCCGCTCGATGAACGGCATATCTCTAGGATCGTGGCCATCCAAGTAAAGAAACTCGAAGAGCAGGCTGCTCGCGCAGGGATTACGCTCGAATGCAGCCAAAAGGCGATCGCTGAAATCGCGAGGCTCGGCTACGATCCCCTCTATGGTGCGAGGCCGCTCAAGCGGGTGATTCAGCAGCAACTCCAGAACCCGCTGGCTAGAGACCTACTCTCGGGCCGGTTTCCCGAGGGGAGCCGCGTGAAGATCGAGTTTGTGCAGGACGGGTTTGTCTTTGAGCCAACAACCTAAGCCCGCCGCCGTCCCAGCATCATCGAGGACTAGCCTCGTTTGCGTTCATCCAGACCCATGGCGGCAATGAGTACTTCGGCACCAGCGGTCATCTTGCGCAACTTGTCAGCCATCACGAGGCGTTCCGACTGAGTGGTCTTCTTCAGTTTGAGCTGAAACTTTGCCACCTTCTGTCGACGGTGCCGACGCCGCTTGATTTCCTTCATTCGGTTGCTGATGCCGCCCATAGATCAATTATTCCTATCTGGTTTTGTCACGTAGTTGTGGTGGGACTCTGGAGTGTCATCGGGGAAGCCACACTGTAGGAAATGGGTCCGCGTAGGTCAAAGCCTGTGTGCGTGGAGCGGCGTTGGAGGGGGCTGCGAGACCAGATAGACTTGCCGAGGCAATGCCAAAGGCTTTTTAGAAGGTGGTCAGAACGTTGGATGGGTGGCAGAGCGGTTGAATGCACCGGTCTTGAAAACCGGCAGGCGTGAAAGCGCCTCGTGGGTTCAAATCCCACCCCATCCGCTTCCGTGCGTGGTAGATTTCGGCGACGGGTTTGTCCATGGTTATTCATGGTTATCCATGGTTGTCCATGGCGGTGGGAGTGAAGATCAACGAAATCGAGCGGGGCACGCCGATGGATTACGCCACCGAAAACAAAGGTATCAGGATTCGTCCGGACGCCTTTTTGCACCCACCAACAGTTCTTTTTGCTTGCGGCTGAGTCGCTTGATTGCCGCCTCCCTCTTCAGTGCCGTCGACTTGCTGGGCTGGGGTTCTGCGTAGGCCAATTGCACAGGCAGCCTGCTGCGGGTGTAACGCGACGCTCTGCCCGCAGCATGCGATTTTAATCGCTTGGGCAGGTTGTTGGTGATGCCCGTGTAAAGCGAACCGTCGCGGCACCAGAGCGCATAGACGAGCCAGTGGGG
>CAIRDU010000555.1 GCA_903877395.1 uncultured Planctomycetaceae bacterium | reverse complement strand
TAACCATCACCCAACCCATACCGCAACTTGATGATCTCTCGCTCGCGGTAACTCAAGCTTTTCAGCACCTTGGCGATCCGGTTGCGAAGCATCTCTTGGGCAGCACCCACGGCGGGATTCTCAGCCCCGGTGTCGGGAAGCAGGTCGCCAAAATGGCTGTCTTCACTGTTGCCTACCGGACGGTCGAGGCTGATTGGATAGCGACTCATGGCCGTTACCCGCCGCGTTTCGTCTACCGGCGTGCCGGCCCTGGCGGCGATCTCTTCGATCGTCGGCTCGCGCCCGTATTCCTGGAGCAACTGCCTCGCCACGTTTCGGACGCGCGACATTGTCTCAACCATGTGCACGGGGATGCGGATCGTGCGGCTCTGATCAGCCACCGCGCGAGTGATGGCCTGCCGAATCCACCACGTGGCATACGTGCAAAACTTGAAGCCTCGGCGGTATTCAAACTTATCCACCGCCCGCATGAGCCCGGCATTGCCTTCTTGAATGAGATCCAGAAACGAGAGGCCGCGGTTGCGGTACTTTTTGGCGATGGACACAACCAGCCGGAGATTTCCTTCGGATAGCCCGCGTTTTGCCTTCTGATAGTGGGCGTAAATCTGCTTGATTTCCACCAGGCGACGCTTCAGGCTGCGAGGTGTTTCCTGGCAGGCTTTCAGAATTGCGCGGTATTCCTCCACAAGTTTGAGCCGCGAGGAGGGGGGCTGCTTCGACTTCTTGTGGGACTCGATCTTGCTCTTGAGTTCTTTGAGACGACGCACAAATTCTTCGAGTGTCGGGATCATGACCTCGATCCGCTGCGTACGGAGACCGAGTTCTTCGATGAGCCGCACGCATCGCTGACGTCGCCGGCCTAGCCTAGCCCACGCTTCTCGCCGCTCCGCCATCCGCCGCTTTTTGGAGAGGGCAATCCGATAGTCAGATTTATTCTGCTTGAGGAGCACATCGAGGGTGCGGAGGTTGTGAGGCAGTCGACCAAGGATTTGATCCTTCTCAAGCCGATCCGTTACCGAGACCTGCACCGTGCGATCAAACGGAAGTTCGCCCAGATGCACGCGAGAGAGCACCTTGAAAGCCTGCTGGCAGACGTATTCGCACTCGAGCAGTTTGGCGCGGAATGTGGCACGAGTCGTTTCGATCTGACGGGCCAGATAGATTTCTTGGGCGCGAGTAAGCAGCGGGATTTCTCCCATCTGCGTCAGATACATGCGTACCGGATCGTCGGACCAATTCTCAACCTGTTCGGTGAGGCCTTCTTCTGCCTCGCTGGCGGTGTCGGCTTCGGCCTCAACATCTCCTTCAGCCAATGCGGCAACGTCATCTCCGAGGAGGTCGGGGTCAGCCTCGTCGACGTCGGCGACCTTGGCCGTCAAATCCTCTACCTCGAGCGGATTGGAGGTCACATCGTCTTCGATTTCATCCAGCAGTGAGTCGTACAAAGCTTTGCTCCTTCAAGAAACGAAATTCACAATCCAGCATATTCAAATAGAAAATCAGTCTGTTTTTGAGTGCCGTTTAAGCACACATCTTCGCGAGTCCTGCAGCATTCACATCGGGCCAGTTGCGTTGTGCGCAGAACCCAGAGCATTGTTCGCGTAGCCGACAGTGTGATTCAAGGGGCAGGTAAGTCCAGTGGTCAAATTAGCAGCGATTTCCTTCTCAGCGGAGAGGGGGGCCAAATAAGCTGAAAAGGGTTGAAAAGATGAGGAGAACCAAGGATCACACCGGGGGGTGTTTGGAAGGCATCAGATTATGGCGCCGTGCGTTTGGGAAAGCCAGCAATTTCTTTGCGTAAACTCAGAAAAATTCCAAGAAATCGTCAAAAAATGGTAAAAAAATCCGACCGCAATGTTTCTGAGGGCCGTCAATTGGAACGAGTGTCTGGATGAAAACCTACCTGCTCCCCTGCGTGTGCTCGGCTGATATTCCCGTGGGCGTTGGACAGGCCGGAGGACGCGTGGCGTGTCCAGCCTGCGCACGCGATGTGGATGTGCCTAAACTCAGGCATCTTGGGAACCTCCGTGAAATGGTCCAAGGAGTGCAACCGGCGCAGACACGTTGGGGCGTTGCCCACGGACTCACGCTCTGTGGTGTGGTGCTGGCGCTGCTGGCATGGACGGCTGCCTTTCTGATTGGATCGCCTGCTGGATCCGTCGTTGATGCAACATCAATTCGCTCGGCTGTGGCTGCGGTCAGCGATGCGGAGATTTATCAGGCATGGCAGACGCTTGCTCGGTCGGAGGTGTCTCGGTCGCCCACGGCTGACGAGCGTAACTTGCTCCGCCTAACTCGGTTTATGGGGGGGATTACGTCGGCCTTGCGTCTGGCTGGCGGCATGGGGGCTGTGGCTGCCATTGTGGGCGGGATTCTGTTGCTGACTCGCCGCGCGGCGGTTGGCCCTCAACGGCACGCCCTCGGAGACATTCCATGAAGGCTGCATTTATTGAACGAACTGGGCCGGCTCACGAGATTCAATACGGCGATCTGCCCGATCCGGTGCCTGGTCCCCGTGAGGCATTGGTGCGGGTGCGAGCCTGTGCGGTCAATCCGATCGACACGTATATCCGCGGGGGCACCGTGGCGATGCCGCTGACATTTCCATTTATTGTTGGCTGCGATCTGGCTGGAGAGGTGGTGGCCGTTGGATCCAGCGTGGATCGGCTGCGGCCGGGCATGCGTGTGTGGGGCTCGAATCAGGGTGTGTTGGGTCGGCAGGGTACGTTTGCCGAACTGGCGGCGGTGGACGAGCGATGGCTCTATCCCACGCCCGATGCCCTGACCGATCGCGATGCGGCGGCTGCGGCACTTGTCTCGATCACGGCGCATCTCGGGCTTGTGAACAACGTCTTGCTGCAGCCAGGCGAAACCATTTTTGTGAATGGTGGTTCGGGCGGCGTGGGATCAGCGGTGGTGCAGATTGCCAAACGCCTCGGAGCCCGAGTGATCGCATCGGCGGGCACGCCTGAAAAGCGCGAACTCGTGAGTCGGCTCGGCGCAGATCTCGTGGTCGACTACCGGGCAGGCAATGTGCTGCAGTCCGTGCAGGCAGCGGCACCACAGGGCGTGCACGTTTATTGGGAGACGCTTCGCGAGCCCGCTTTCGACCAAGCCGTGGCAATGCTTGGCCCAGGAGGACGGATGGTGATCATGGCTGGCCGCGATGCTCGACCGCCATTTCCAGTGGGGCCGTTTTACGTCAAGGGCTGCCGACTGTATGGGTTTGTGATGTTTCAGTCTAATAGCCACGAGCAGTCGGCCGCTGCGGTCAACCTCAATCGCTGGCTGGCCGCTGGGCATTTGCGTGTGCCGATCGATCGACTGCTGCCACTTTCTGCCACGGCCGAGGCGCATGCCTTGCAGGAATCCAGCACGGTGGGCCAATCGGGGGTGCTTGCGGGCAAGCTTGTGATCGAACCCTGAGAAGCGGTGCCCCGTGCGGAAGAAGCCCCAGAGAGGACAAGGACCGCATTCACATGAGAGCGTGCCACACACCGCTATGCGCCGCCTGCCTGCTTGTTAGCATGCTGTCGATTCTAGGGGCCGCTCTGGCTGCGCCGCCGTCGCCGGGCGGTGTGCGCACAGGCATCTTCGGGCTGGAGGCCAAGGGCAATCGGTTTGTGTATGTGTTTGACCGTTCGGCCAGTATGGCTGAACCAGCAGGCCGACCGCTCGCCGCAGCCAAACAAGAGCTCCTCCGGAGTCTCGATGAGCTTGGCGATGTGCAGCAGTTCTACGTGATTTTTTACAACCAGCGGCCGCAGATGTTTAGTCCGTCAGCCGGGCGCGGGCGGCTTCTCTTTGCCACACAGGGAAATCGAAAGGAGGCTAGGCGATTTGTGGAGTCGGTACGAGCCGACGGCGCGACGCGTCATTTCGAAGCGTTGGAGGCTGCGTGTCGGCTGCACCCAGATGTCATTTTTGTCCTCACCGATGCCGACGCAGGTGACGATCTGAGCCACGATGAACTGGAACGTCTCGGGCGTTCGATCGGTGCCACTCGCTGCATGGTGGTGCAGTTCGGTAGCGACCAAGAGGAGCGGTCGCCCCGGATGGCCGAGTTGGCAGCACTTTCAGGTGGAAAATATATCGTGATCGACCCAGCACCTGCCGGGGAGCCAGCCGACTGAGGCCGGCTTTGCACCAAGAGCGAGCAGGGGTTTGGCGGTCCGCTCGCGTGCGAGTTCGGGCTTTGCTCGCGTGGCTCAGTTTGCGCGGTAGAAGGGGCGAAAGGCCGATCGCGGCTGGGCGGGCTGGTTCGGATCAACGCTTGTGGGTTGGCTTGTGGGTTGGCTTGTGGGTTGTGGCTTGGCTGCGGCGTGTTCGCCACGCTCCCGGCGAGTGTTTTTAAGTTCGCCCTCAACGGCGTCCATGCCAGCGGCAATGTTTGGAAACATCGATGCCATCGATGCAAAGAACTTCGGTTTTTCAGTCAACTCAGATTTTTCTGCGACCGTTGGAAATGGTACGGGAACCGAAGCCGAGCGTGGCGATGACGTTTGTTGCCTATTCGTATTTGAACTGGATGATTTTTGTTTGGTGGTTGGGGCCCCGGCCTGCGGGCCGCGAGCTGCCCGTGGCGTCTGGCTGTGGTTAGCCATGGTCTGCTTCTTGGATGGTGCTGCCGACTGTCCTGCTGCCGGCACGTCCTGAGGCAGTATTGTTGGTTGAGCGACTGGAGGTACTGGAGTGACGAACGAGAGATCGGCCTGCAGCGCGATGCGTTCAGGAACCACCAGATAACGCGTTGCTGTGCTGATGGGTTGCGATGCACTAGCGGAAGCTTGTTCGCTCGTGGGCTTGGGGAGCGAGGGCCGCAGAGCTTCGGGCTTGGCAAGCGTCGGTTCGGGAGTGAAAGTTTGCTCTGCGAGAGCGAGCTTGGATGCTGTCGGCACTGCCGTGCCGACGGCATCGATGTCGGCAGCCCCAGAGAGGGTTGGTTGAGCGGTTGTTGCTTGCACACCAACGGTTGTCGGCGTTGCAGGTTCCACGGTGGCTGCGGGCCGGACAACTGCCACCGCAGGTAAGGCTGTTGCCAGCGGTGGTACTGCCAGCACCGGCGCCTGTACGTTTGGCCCCCAGAGGTCTGCCTGCGTCACCGTCGACGCCGGTGTTGCAGGTGAGGCAACGGGTTGAGTTCCGGCACTGCCTACAAACAACTGCGAATCGTGAGGGGGTGCCTTTGCGAGCTGCACGGTCAAAATAGGCTGGCCTTCCCGCAGCGGCTGCTTCAGGATGAGCCCATCAAATGTATCTTCAGCCCGCATGGCCGTGGACGGCATCATGGCCTTGGGCCAGTCTCGCAGGCCGATATCCCACACCGTTATCGGCGCGCCGGTCGGCAGGGAACGCAGTGCCACAAAGATTGGCTCGCTTTCCACCTGCGGTTTCGACTGGGCCAGATGCACATCCAACGCCCTATTGAGGGCCACGGCCGCAACGGCCCCCGCAATAAAAGCTGCCGCAAAAACAGTGACAGCCTTGGGACGATGCATCGGCGATTCTTGTGACCGGATTTTCATAGGTGTTACCGTAATCGACTGATGGGAGCTTTGCGTGTCAAACCAGCCTCTTGCAGTATCGGCATCTCTAGAAAGCCCCAAACACGTCTGGCAAACATACGGGTTCGTTTTGCCAAAATACCGCAGACTGCCATCGTTGTGCGCTTGCCGAGAGTTGCTCGCAAGGCTCGCAGACGCTCCATATTGCCCGAGGAGTAAGCCGAAGCGAGACCCCGAACGCTAGAAGCGTCGAACTTAACGGTCGGCAGTCTCTGCGCCAGTCGGCTGCTCAAACAGTGGGTCAATTCCGTGAGACAGCGGCCGAATGGCCAGCAGTCGCAGGTCGGATTGGCTGTGCATGCGGTCGCGAAAGAAGGCGTCGCCTACGGTTGAGGCCGCATCTCCGTACGAACCTACAATCAGCATGGAGTCCAACGGAATCGTTGTGTGGAGTTGGAGTTGACCCATGACATGCTTGCGTTGGCCACTTTCCAGCCGAAACACCCCATCCTCGCCCACCCACGATCGCTCCTGCGGGCCGTGCTTGATCGTAGGCGCTAGATCAATCCGCACGCGGCCGTCGGCTGCAGGCCATGCCCGCAGCGAGAAATGGGTGCTGGCATCGTGATAGGTGCCGCCATGCACGCCTTCGCCGTCGTGCTCCAAGAGCACCAGTTCGGTGAGAACAGAAGCTGCCACGACTTCGCTGTTGCGGCCGGGTAGCAGTTTTAGGATGCGACGCACGACAGCAGGTCTTTCAAATGATGACTCCGGAAGATCGCTCGTATTTATTTCAGGTTGCCGGGGTCGAAAACGATCGGCGAATTCGCTGGGAAGTGGTCCAGTCACAACGCCTGCCCGCATGCCGTTGGCGGCGAGCGTGCGTCGGAGTGCAGCGTCGATCACCTGTTCATCGACAAGACCCCACAGATCATCCCGGAGTTGAAGATCCTGTTCGCCAAAACGGACAAAGACCAGCTCGATTGGAATCGTGGTGGGGGATGGTTTCGCAGTAGATGACCCGTCGGTTGCGGCGAGGCTGGCTGCGTCGCGATCCGCAATCGAATCTGGCTCAAAGAGCGCATTGGAAAGAAGCGTGAATCGGCAGCCGCCTGCGGTGAGAGCGCAGAGCATCAGAACAACAACGCTCCGTGTGGCGATCGGGCACATGGTCGGGGAGGTTAGGCGGGTTGGCTGGGGGAGTCAACGGAAAAAGGGCCGTCCAGAACAGGCAATCCTGTGTTTGTGACCAGCGCTGGAGCTTGGCGAATACAGCGTCGCCAGAGACATCGATGAGAAGTTGTATCTCAATAGTGTCTCCGTTGATGTGGCCATAGAAAAGTCTGTATGGCCGAATGTCGGCTATCGTCTACGACACAGCTTTGACGGCATTGGCAAAAAGAGTCAGGCCCGCTCCGCTGGACGAGCTATCCATGTGGGAGTTCCACGCAGGATGCTGCGTGGCGTCAACAAATCGTTCTGGATGCGGCATGAGACCGAAGACGCGGCCGGTTTCGTCGCATGCCCCAGCCACATCGGCATCTGCACCATTGGGGTTGGTCGATGCGCCGCTGGCGTCGGCGGCATACCGGAGTACAAGCTGGCCTGCGGCATCGAGTTGCGAAAGCTCGAAGGATGACCGGGCAACAAATCGCCCCTCGCCGTGTGCAATCGGCAATTCAAGGTTATGGATCCCTGACAGAAAAACACACTTCCCTGTCGCGGCCCGCAAGTGCACCCAGCGATCGATGAATTGTCCCGACCGGTTGTGGGCCAGCGACGCTTGAGGCAATCCTGTCTTCGGATCGGCCAGCAAGAGGCCCGTTTGTAGGAGTACCTGAAAGCCGTTGCAGATGCCGAGGATGAGGCCGCCTTTATTGCGAAACTTCACGAGGGCATCGGCAAGGCGTGTTGTCAGCTCAAGTGCAAAGATGCGGCCGCTGGCGATGTCGTCGCCGTAGGAAAAGCCACCTGGGATGCACAGGATCTGAAAGTCATCGGCGATAGCAGGCTTCTCGGCAAACGCCCGCACGTGGACTCGGCGGCTGATCGCACCGGCTCGCTCGAAGGCGTATGCCGTCTCGTAATCGCAGTTGGTGCCGGGGGCCCGCAGGATCATCGCACGTGGTGATAGCATTTTTTCAAGGGCTTTCTTTTTCGGTTCGGAATCGTACGCCGCGCCATGCCTGAGCCAGTCGATGAACCTCCATGCTCGCCACGGTCTGGGCATCGGTGGAGACGATTTCGAGTCGTTGTGGTGCGGTTGTGGTATCCAGGACTGTGCCGATCCAACCCCACGTTACCCCTTTGAGCAGCGACTCGAACCGAGCTGCTGTGGATGGAGGGACCTCGCAGATGAATCGCCCCGGCGTTTCTGTGAAGGCGATTGTGAGATCGCGATCCACGCTCTGGCGTGAATCGAAACCGTCCGTCGGCACGCTTTCCAGTTCAATGCGACAGCCAATGCCGCCGCCGATCGCCATTTCTGCGATGGCAGTAACGAGTCCCCCGTCGGAGCAGTCGTGGCAGGCGACCACAGTGCCTGCACGCTGTGCCGCGGCAATGGCTGCAAACACGCTGCGGCAACTGGCAGCGTCAACGGTTGGCACGCGTCCGCCCCGCACGCGGCCTACGAGTTCCAGTTGGCTCCCGGCCATGGCATCCCGCGAGAGTCCAACAATCGCCAGCCGGTTGCCAGCGCATTTGAGATCTGGCGATACGGCCCGCCGCACGTCTTCGATTTGTCCGAGTGCCGTTGCCAAGAGCGTTGGTGGGATCGAGAGTTCGTGCGGTGTTCCCGTTGCGTCCGTCCAAGAAAACACATTGTTCAAGCTGTCCTTACCGCTCACGAATGGGGCGGCAAATGCGATCGCCATGTCGTGGCAGGCACGGCAGGCCTCTACCAGCGTGCCGAGCGATTCTTCTCGGCGGCAGTCGCCCCAGCAGAAATTATCCAACAGGGCGATTCTGTCTGGATCGGCGCCGGCGGCAATGACGTTTGCAACTGCTTCGACGATCGCCCCGGCTGCCATCTGGTAGGGATCGAGCTGGCCGAGACGATTACGAATCCCTGCACCCAGCACGATGCCCCGATCGCGGCCCAGCACGCCCCGCACAATCGTGCCATCGGCTGGACCAGCACCTGGGCCTACCAGCGGCTTCACAACGCTGCCGCCCTGCACCTCGTGATCGTATTGGCGGATGATCCATTCCTTGCTCGCAACATCCGGAGCAGCCAGCACGTCCAGAAGGCACGATTCAATGTCGGCAGCCGCAGTGGTACCAGTCGAATGCTCTGGCGATCGCTGCAACCAGACGAGCGTTTGCTCGGCCGGCTTTGTAAAACGTGACCGCAGCCGCTGCCGTGGACGCCCGTCGTGGAGAAAATGACAATTCAGTTCGCCGGTGACATGTCCCTTCCATCGCAGCACGAGTTGGCCAGTGCCAGTGAACGTTCCGATGACTGTTGCCTCGACCCCCTCATCGGCCGCTACTCGAGCCAGTTGCTCCCAATCGGCCGGAGCCACAGCCAGCACCATCCTCTCCTGTGCCTCTGAGATCCACGCCTCCGTGGCCGACAGCCCGTCGTACTTGAGCGGGATGTTGTCCAGATCCACAGTGGCCCCCAACTGCGCACCCATTTCACCGACTGCGCTTGAGAGCCCACCGGCGCCACAGTCGGTGATGGCTCCAAAGAGCCGCTGACGGGATGCCTCCAGCACGAAGTCGGTAAGCATTTTTTCGTGGAGCGCATGCCCTATTTGCACCGAGCCGCCCGACTGGCTTTCGCTGGTGCTCGATAACTCCACGCTTGAAAATGTGGCGCCGTGGATGCCGTCGCGG
>CAIRDU010000554.1 GCA_903877395.1 uncultured Planctomycetaceae bacterium | reverse complement strand
GCAGCAGCCACCGCGGCACTGTCGTATGCGGGTTGCGGGTGCATTTTCTTCCACGTCTATTCTCCGAATATGCTTGCCGGGGCGGTGTGGTTCGCTTGGTCGATGCGATACGGACTCCTTCTGCTTCGCTCGTTCTCGCCGTTGTGCCTCCTCTTCTTTTCCGCAGCGCTTGCATTGGCAGTCTTGGCGGGTGATCCGCAGGCTGTGTTTCATGCCGCCATCTGCCTGGGATTCCAGTGGTTGGTGCATCTGGTGTCGGCCGGTCATGCCGGTCGACGACACGCAGTGAGGGCCGCAGGCACACTCCTGGCGGGCGGGCTCTTGGCCGGCGCCCTTGCCCTAGTCCAAATCATGCTCACGCAGGAATTCATGGCGACCACTACCCGCTGTTCCGACTCGCTGCCACTGTCACTATGGGCAGTGCCACGCTTCCTTGCAGAGGCGGCGGTGGAGGAGCGTTCGTCGTGGTGTGCCGCGATTCTCGGCCGAGCAGCGAACGTCAACGCCTTCTTATGACGAGGTCTATCGATTCAGCGTCGCACCGTGGCGACTCCTCGAATGTCTTTCCCCTTCGCTCTCGGGTCCATTTCTTGACCGCTGGCCGGCGCGGACGTCGCTGGAGGGTGAACTCTCCTGGGTTGCCACGCTCTACGCGGGCATCGTCCCGCTGGGCAGTTTCGCCGTCGCCCTGTGGAATTTCCGCCGAAAGCCGGGCGTGCGTGGCTGGGCCGTGATCCTTTTCTTCGCCTACTTGGCGAGCCTGGGTGGCTTTGGAGCCTGCGGCATGGTGCGGCACATCGCACAACGTCTTGCCGGAATCAATCCGCCCATCTTCTACGAGCATGGCGACGAGGTGGGTGGTGTGTACTGGTTTCTGGTGACCTTCGTGCCCGGCTACGAAGGCTTCAGATACCCCGCAAAATGGCTGACTCCCTTCGGTCTGGCTTTTTCACAACTTGCAGCCATCGGCTTTCAGGATTTCGTCCGCGCTGCGGGAACGCATAGACGTCTGCTGCCGGTTGGTATCGTCTTGGCTGCGGCTGCCACGGCCGCGGCAGCCGCAGCGGCGGGGCCACAAGCATCCGACGTCATCCTCGGTGGAGCAGTTACCATCGTGCTAGCGTTCGTGGCCTGCGTCATTCTTCGACGGGCGGCACACGCCCCATCCGACCATGCAGCCCTCCGGTCATCGGCGCATCTCTTGCTCTGCGTGACTGCCATCGATCTGGTCGTGACTGCCAGATTCAACATGTACAACGCACCTTTTGTGGCGTTGAGTGAAGGGCGGCGCAGCGATCGCACGCCTCCAAGCAGACCGGCTCCCGACGATGGCGAGTGTCAATCCGACGCCGCGCCTTGCAGCGATCGACGGCCGAAACACCATCCTGACGACCGCATCGGCCGTCGATCTCGCAAAACAAACAGGGCTGTTGATGCGTGGCAACACTCCGCTTGTGCACCACTGGGGCAAGTGTGGTGAGCCGGGAACGGCGATGGAGGCGGATTTCGAACTGCTCTGCTCTCCGGTGCCACATGGGACTGGAAGCACGTTTCCTCGCCGCACGTTCGACATGGCTTCTGTCGAATTCTTCGTGGTATCGACCCGCGCCGTGCTCGAAGATTCCGAGGCGCTTGTGGAGTTGCGACGGGCATGGACCGTCGAGCAGCGCGATGGGCAAGTCAGCGGGATCACGCCCGAGGGATCGATCATGCCGGTCTTGCAAGCGAGCGTGGGCGATCGTCCCGTGGCGATCTACATCCGGAACGATTCCGCGCTGCCCCGCGCACGTATCGTGCGCGACGTGCGGCGTGCCGATCCCGTCCCCGCGCGGCCACGGAGTCGGCGACTGGCCTTCCTTTTCGACATTGCATTTCCCAACGCAAGGCTCCCCTCGATCGCTTCCACAGCGGTGGTGGAGTCGGTGACCCCGCTCCCCGAACTGGTGCCGCCTCCAGCCGGGGGAGACGCCAAAGACTCCTGCCACATCGTCACCGATGCTCCGCGGCACGTCGTGATCGAGGCAAATCTCGCTGCGGCGGGCTTGGTGATTCTCGCCGACACGTTTCATCCCGACTGGCATCTGCGTGTGGCATCCGACGGGAGCGAGCCGAGAGTCATGTCGATTCTGCGTGTCAATCGGGTGCAGCGTGGCTGCCTGCTCCCGGCAGGCAAGCACCGGCTTGAATACCGTCACCGCTCGGTGACGTTTGAGCGAGGGGCGGTGGTGAGCAGCACAGCCTGGCTGGCCATGCTCGCGACGGCCGCGGCGATCTGTTTGTGCCGGCGGAAGTCCGTTGCATGAGCACGTTGCGCAGCCAACGGCTTGCCGACGTTGGTGCGAGGATCTTTCTTGATCGGCTTCGATCTGGCCGATAGGACGTTTCGCTGCACAGGGCATACGTCATACGTAGTGTTGCCACCAGCGACCGCACGCGCATTCTTTCCTTCGCACACGGCGATCCAACGCTACGATTCAGCCCCCTTTTTCCATCCCGGCTCAAGGAATAGAATCCAGAGGCCGCTCCAAGCCTCTCTCACTGCGGCATAAAAGGCCCTGGTTGATGCGTGAAATATCTAAGCCTGCTCAGTCGACCGACGGTGCTGCACGCGTATTGGGCTACCTAAACTTTTCTTCGGGAGCGTTCGATCCGGTTGCCTGGCGAGCGTTGAGCGATCTTTTTGCGAGCGTGGAGCCGGCCATCGCTGGCGTGATCGTGGAACGCGCCGATACGGCTGCCCGCGTGGCTGCGATCCTCCGTGAACGGTTGGCTATTTTAGAGGCCAACGAACCGGCGTTTCGGGATGCGCGGCAGGCGAGGGCCGTTTTGGGAATTGTGTTTGATCGGCTCCTGCCTGCCTACCGCGCCTACCACTGCGATCTTCTCGAGCACCAACCCCCAGGCGGTATCGAACGGCCATTCTTTGTGATGGCCGCCGCGCAGGCCGTGCTTGCCACAGGCGGGCCGTTTGAGATCGACGCAGCCGAGACCGACGCAATCATCGCCCAAGCCATTGCCAGCGTGAACGACTACGTCGGCTGGCGGCCAGTTGCTGTCCTTGAAAACGGTCGCCTCTCAGACCCGTATCCACACGAACGCGTGCGGCCCATTGGGCTCTTTGTGGCAGGGGTGGGCGTAGCACACGGCAGATCCTTCGGGCTTGTCTCGGGGGCCATCGAGATTCTGGCAGCAGCACCTGGGGCACTGTTGCAGCAGGCCGACTTCGATCTCTCAATGCTCGAGGAATTGGCGATTGATCCCCGCGCGTTTGATTTTCTGCATCCCGCGGCCAGCCGGCCCAACTATCTGTTTGGGCTTTGGGATCCATCCAGAATCGACGAAAAGGGATGCTATCGGCGGATGGTCGTGCAGCAAGCCACGCTCGACGGAATTTTGTCGTGGTGCGATCCACTGCCAGAGGCTTCCAGCGAGACAGGACTGGCTCACGACCCGCACCGACAATCGCAACTCCGTCGTGAGTCGGCAGCGGTCTTGGCGGGTGTGATGCTGATGGCCTCGGGCCTTTCTGGCCACGGTCCGGCGGCGCATCAGGCTGGCCTCCCACTTGCTGAATTGCTGCCACGCATCGCCGGCTACCGGGATGAATTCTATCGCTGGCTGATGACTCAGCTTCCCCAAGACCATCGCGCACGGCTGGAGGAAGAGACCGGTCGGCTGCGGCAGCCCTTTGGTGGCGTGCGACGACACATCAACAGCCTGCTGGCTGGCCGGCGAGCCAAGCAGGTTGAGAGCGTGGCTCTGGCGGCTGTGTTGTCGCGGCTGGGTCGGGCCGACGCCGCTGAGCGGATGGCGGGAATGGTGCCTGCGGCCTCCGCCCGCATGTTGGCCCGCATCACCAGCCGAGTGGTTGCGGCAGGGCAGTCGTTGCGGCAAAGCAATGCTGCAGTCGCCAGCGATCATCTCGATGTTGCCACCGACCTGCTCTTCCGCGCCGTCGGCTGCGGTGCGGCGGTCGACCCGTGGAATATTCTTGGATTGAGTGGCCAATTTCCGCTGCACGAACCGGGTGGCGAGAGTCTGCCCGATCCTCGCGTGGATGATTTGGTGTCGATCACCGGATCCATTCTGGACGGATACGCTGCGGTCTGGAGAAAAACTAGGTTGGATGGTCCGACGGATGCCGCCTCGCGGGCTGCAGCGGCCCTTGAGCGGCTGGCTGTCTGGTGGGATCGCCACGCCACAACCGCCGTCTCGGGGGTGGAGCACCTGTCTGGCCGTGAGGTGCTCGACTCTGCCCGGGAAGTGATCGGGGCACTTGAGGAACGACGCGGCCTTGCCGCCACATCGCCGCCGCCTGGTTTTTGGCGCAAGCAGGTGGCATCTTTTTCTTCACCACGCAGCCACGCCCAGGCTGCCGACGCGCTCTTAGACGAGGGCGATCTGGACGGCGCGATGGGGTTGCTGGTGCACTGGGCGTCGCTCTTGGATGAAGAGGCCATCGATCGCTCAGGCCACGAGTGGCTCGGCGCAGCGTCCCGCTGGATGACGCAAGCGGCGGCAGATCGTACCGAAGAAGGCCGGTCGCGCGTGCGGCGATTCCTAGAACTCGTCGAAGCCAATACAAGTGCGGTGGCCGACTGCATCGAACGGGCCAAAAGCCAGCGAGGCTCGAACGACATTCGGCACAGAGGGGGTGGGAATGGCGATGATGACGATCTCTCTGACGACCAAGCCGACGACGACCATCCCGGTGGCGCTGAGAGCGTAGCGGCGGCTTATGAGTCGATGGTGTGGCGAGACTCCGCCGACGATGGCGTAGACGGAGGGATGATCGACGTCGATTCTCCGGGCGGCTCGCCGGCGGGCGATATTTTCGAAATCGAGCAGGCCGCCGATTTTTTGGCGGGAGTATGTCGGCTGTTACGGCATGCAGTGACAGTGCTGTGTGCAATTGATGTGGCCGATCACACGATCCCATCCCGAGCCGAAATCGATTCGGTGATCGGTTGGCGGCATACGCTGCGGCGATTGCGGCGCACGATGGTACACGTTGCAGGGGTCATTGCCGCGCCCGATGCATCGCCACCCCCGGGCATGCCGCCGTCGGAGTTTGACCGGCTGCGGTGGCAGCGGGATAGCGCCGCCGAACGGTTGATAGAGGCGGCTGTGCAGGCAACCGAAACGCTCTGGATCCTCTCGGCCCGATTGTTTGTGGGGCGAGTGACGCCACCGAGGCACACCGAATCAACCGTGACAGGATCGCCTAGCAGCGGCACGGCAGAAAATCCACCAGCCATTGGCCGACTGTTCGCCGCGATCATATCCGGCGACGCCACCGCGGCCCGCAACGCCCTGGAAATCGTGCAAGGTCGGCTCATCGGCAAGGCCGTGCTCTACGTGCCGCTGTCGCGAGGCGGCAGGCCCGATCGCATTGTGCGCGCACGCAGTCGCGAGCGACTCCTCGAGCGACTGGCTGCCTGCCTGCCACGATTGGGTCTTGTGGCCGAAACATCTACGATCGTGCACCTAGCAAAGTCGCTTGAAAATAAGCGGCCGCGGGGTGCGGCCAGCGTGAGCGAGTTCGATCGCGTGTTTACAGCGGCTACAACCTCGCTGGTGGAGCGGATCGTGGAAAGTGCGTGCGCGAGCGAGGGCGGCCATGTGCCCGAAAAGGATCTGGTGACGCAGCGGATATTGGACGGTCTATCGCTGCTGGTGCCCAAACTTCTCGACACATGGATGACCCACGCCAGGCAGTTGCGGCTTTCGGTGCTGGAGCGGGTGCGTGAGCCCAAAGCGTTTGCCGCCGTGCAGGAGTTTATTGAGCGGTATGGTGCGGGTCTGTTTACACAACACTTGCTGTCGCCGTCATCGCTGCGAGGTATTCTGCGTGGAGGCGTAAAACATTTCTTAGAGCACCTTGTAGACCGCTCGATGGGGGAGCCCTCAGACGAGCTTTCAGAGGCTCCCGCCCGCGAGCCAACTCGGCTCATTGAGGATCTGGCAACGGGGCAGCTACCGCTCAAGCAGGCAGCATCGCGACTGCGTTTGGTGCTGGAGAGCATTGCGGAAAACCATGCCGAATACCGCGACTGGAATTCGACGACCACGCAATCGGATCGGGGCGAATGCCTTCACATGTTGCTCGATTTGTTGCGCATCAAGGCGGAGTACGATCGGATCGCTTGGACGCTGCGACCTGTGAGCATGGCACACCGTGTGCTGGCGAGGCGAGGCACCGTTGAGGCGGCCGAGGCGTGGCGAGCGCGCATGCGTGACGAAACACGAGAAACAGCCAGCCATCTCGTCGAGAAACTCAGCAAGTCGGAGTCGCTGTGGGGCGTGCGACTGGCCAGCATCGCTGATCGCGTGGGCCGGCCGTTCACCGCCCCTCTCGAACAGGACGAACTGGAAGCACTCGTGATTCCCGCTGTTGCGGAATTGGCCGCCGGCAACTCCACGGTCGCCGGCCAACAGTTGGAAGAACGTGCCGCGGCATGCCTGGGCCTCGCGAGCGGCTCGGGAGTTGAAGTGCCCGACTGGATCGAGCACCTCGGGCAGGCAGTCGACCGCGCGATGGAACAGCCCGAAGACGGTCTGTCGCACAAGCCACAAACCGGCAAGCTACCCGATGCAGTTCCATGGATCAGCATGCCGTGGGAATTGCTCCACTCAGTGCTTGAAAAATAAAGAGTTCAGCAAGACGTTCGACGGCCCCGCATCCAACGCATGGATTGGGGCTGTGGACGCGGCGGCCAATCACACGTGAACCTGCTACACTCGTGGGCCATGAGTGACGCCCAGAATGGAGCCCAGAATCGACCTCAACAGACTCAGGCTCGCGCGCGCCAAAGCGGCGCAAATAAGCCTCTTTCTGTCTGGTTAGCAGGATGCATTGGATGCGATGCCTATGCCTCGCTGGCCGAACGACTCGCGTGGGAAGTTTCGGAGCCCGACGGTCGGGGCCCAACCTTGGTGCTGTGTGAACTCGAGCCATCGATCACGATAGGTCGGCTAGGCTCTCGCACCGATGTGGATCTTTCAGATGATGAATTGCGTTCGCATGGACTCAAAGTGCGGTTTGTCGGTCGCGGCGGCGGCGCTGTGCTTCACTCGCCAGGCCAGATATTCGCGGCTCTCTTTGCGAAGCTGGAAGATCTGGGAATCGACCGCTACAACGCCGGGTCGTTTCTGGAACGGTTTGAGACGGGGCTGGAAGGAGCGATTCGTATGCTGCGGTGCGGGACTGCGAGGGATTCACGCAGCCGAGGGATTTTCGGACGCACCGGCCTGCTGGCGGCCGTAGGCGTTGCGGTGCGGCGTGGAGTTGTCTGTCACGGTGGATATGTGAATGTCTCGCCGGCCTTGGATCTCTTTCATCGCGTGCAAAGCGTGCCCGTCACCGCTGCTGCCAGAATCGGTACGATGGGTTCGATTGAGGCCGACGTGCAACGTAAGGTACGGTTGCAGGACGCGCGGTCGGCTCTGGTGCACCAGATCGAAGATTCCTTCGCTTTTCCACGCTCATCTATCCAGTCGGGATTCCCGTTTTCGCTTCGGAACACCGGCGCCAGTCAGTCGGAGATCATTAGCCGTGTTGGATAACGTGTTTGAACAAAAGAAGAGCGACACACAGATCCCAGATGCGTTGCGGATCGCGTTGCCAATCATCGAGGTGGCTGCTGTTGCCACCGCGCTCGAGACCCGGACGGAACCCCGAAGGCTGCCGCCGTGGCTGCGGCGGAATCTGGATCCAGGCGGTGGCCATGGAGCCACAGCCAGCCTGATCGCGGAACTTGGCCTGGATACCGTGTGCTCGTCGGCCAAATGCCCAAACCGTCTGGAATGTTGGTCGGCTGGCACGGCCACGTTTATGATTCTTGGGAACGTCTGCACGCGACCCTGTGGTTTTTGTTCGGTGCCCAAGGGCAAAACAGAACAACTGGAGCAGGATGAGCCAGAGCGTGTGGCTGAGGCAGCGCGACGGCTGGGACTCAAGCATGTCGTGATCACGAGCGTCACTCGCGACGATTTGCCCGACGGCGGCGCTGACCACTTCCGTCGCACCGTCAACGCCGTACGAGCGGCTACTGGTGCCGTAATCGAGGTGCTCGTGCCCGACTTTATAGACAAGCCTGGCGCCCTTGAGCGACTCATGGAGTCGAAGCCAGATGTGTTCAACCACAACACCGAAACTGTGCCCCGTCTCTACCGTCATGTGCGGGGCCGTAAAAGCCACTATCCATGGACGCTCCAGCTCCTGGCCGATGCCAAGCGGATCCTGCCGGGAGTGCGAACGAAAAGCGGCCTCATGCTTGGCCTTGGCGAAACTCGCGACGAACTGTTGGATGTGTTTGCTGATCTGCTTGATCGCGGCGTTGATTTCCTGACGCTGGGGCAATACTTGCAACCCACCCTCGACTCGCTGTCGGTGGAACGTTACGTGCCGCCTGAGGAGTTTGACGCATTGGGCGTGCTGGCGCAGCGAATGGGATTCAAGAAAGTGGCCTCCGGGCCGCTGGTGCGGTCGAGTTATCACGCCCGCGACATGGCTGAAGACGGCTTGGTGGTTGCGGAGCGATAACCGCCAGTTCCTTCGTCGGCCAGCCGTTGCCTTTTTTTGGGCAAGTGGCTTTGCCGCAACGGGTTCCGGAATGGAAGAAGTCTTCTCACGGTGGCTTTTTTCCTGCCACCCTTCTGCGGCGATGCCTTGTGCCACGGCTTACTCCAGACCGTGCTCCAGCAATTTTTTGCGGAGGGTGTTGCGGTTGATGCCCAGCTTCGCCGCGGCCTTCAACTGCACGCCGTTACAGGCCGCGAGCATCTGTGAAATCAATTCGCGTTCCACGCGGCTCACGATTCGGTCAAAGAGATTGTCGTCGTTGGGGCCGGCGGTTGTCATGCCCTGCTCGACTAAGTCGCGGGCGAGGCTGTCCAGATCGCCCCCACGACCGGGCATGGTGACGGTGGGCTTGTCGCCGCGCATGGTAGGCGGAAGGAGATCGAGCGTGAGTTCGTCGCTTGCGGCCATCACTACGGAGCGTTCGACCACATTTTGCAACTCGCGCACGTTCCCAGGCCAGTGGTATTTCACCAGGGCCTCCATCGACTCCTTCTGGATGTGAACGACGTAACGATCGTTTTGCTCGTTGTAAATCTCCAAGAAATGGCTCACGAGATGGGGGATATCTTCGCGACGGGCACGCAGGGGGGGCAAGTAGAGCGGCACGACGTTGAGCCGGTAG
>CAIRDU010000553.1 GCA_903877395.1 uncultured Planctomycetaceae bacterium | reverse complement strand
CTCTCTGGCAGCGTATTGCCCTCCTCCGAACTGGCAATCATGGAAGCCGCCTTCGATCGCGCGCAGCTCACCGACTACCGCACTGAAAGTGGTCGCCTCTATGTGCCTCGCAGTCGCCACAGCGCATTCATGCGGGCGCTGGTAGATGCCGAGGCGCTGCCTCGCGAATTTGGCGGCAGCCTCCGCCGGGCGCTGGCCAACAACAGTCCGTGGCAGAGCAAGGCTGTGCAGGTGGAATTGCTCCGTGTGGCGACGCAAGATGAACTGTCGCTCGTGCTGTGTTCAATGCCTGGGATCGAGCGGGCTGCAGTGCTCTACGATGTCGAGACTCGAACAGGTCTGGAAGGTGGCACCGTTAAAACCGCCAGCGTTAGCATTCGGACGGCTCCCGACACGGAACTGGATCCTATGCGAGTGCAGGCCATCCGCGTGCTGGTGGCCGCATCCATTGCGGGGTTGTCGGCAGAGCGTGTGGCCGTCACCGATCTGCGCAGCGGCCGAGTATTTGCCGGACCGTTGGAAGATCCTGCCGCAGCCCTCGCAGCCGATCCAGGGCTGGCTCGCACGCTGGCCTACGAGCGGGCGCTCGCCACTAAGTTGCGGCAGTCGCTCTCGTTTATCAAAGGGGCGATTATCGACGTCACGGTTCAGTTTGTGGCGGCGCAGCCAGCCCTCACGCCGCCTGCGCCTGCCGTCGCCATAGCTCCACCGCCCCGTTCTCTGCGATCCAATCAGACCGTCGCGGCAGCCAATACGCCTGCCGAGATCGAACTACAATCCCAGCCGCTCACTGCCCCCGAACCGGCCCCGCTGGCACCAGTCCCCGAGCCGGTTGCAGTGGCACGCGTCGAGCAATCGCGGCTGGCCGGTGGCGACATGCTGGCTTCGCTGCACGTCTCGGTTGCCGTTCCCGACACGTACTTCCAAGCGGCCATTGAGGCGACAATTCTGCGGGAAACTAAGGGCTCAAACGCTGCGGCGATGGCTCCCACCCGCGCGGCTGTGGAAGCCGGTGAGATTCAACGCATCCAAGATCTTGTCGCGCAGATGATTCCTCCAATGGCCGATCCCGAGAGCCGTCGCATCGTGGTTGCAAGGTTTCCGGTCGTGGGCTCCTCGCCTGTTGCCGTCCCGGAAAGTTTGTCCCGTAGACGTGCATCGTCCGCGCTTTTGAGCGACCCTTCGAGCCAGATCCGCACGGCTGATCCCGAAGGCTCGCTGCCTGCAAAGAGCCGTGAACTGTCGCTGGCCACATTGCTTGCCGATGCCTCGACAACAGTGGCAGGGTGGCAGACGTCGCGAGACGTGCCTCGGGAAGTCTGGCTGGCAGCCACCAGCGTGGGCGTTGGATTGCTGGCTGGTTTTCTATGGTGGGCTGGAGCCCGTGGCCGTGGACATTCCTATGCTGAGCCATCGGTACGCCCCGTTTCGCGTCGAGACCGTCAACAAGCCGGCCATCCTGCAATCGACTGGTCGAGCGTTCGCGATGCTGCCGAAGACTCGCTGTACGACGACGAGGAAGCGACTCGCAGTCCAGGATATTCACAGCCCGATACACACGCGTCGCTTCCTTCAACAGACCGCAGGGCCGCAGCATGAGTCGGTGCGTATCGATTCTTTTACGAGTTGTGTGGGGAGGCTGCCGTGGAGAT
>CAIRDU010000552.1 GCA_903877395.1 uncultured Planctomycetaceae bacterium | reverse complement strand
CTCCGGCCGCGACCACAACCATCACGGATTCACGGTGTGGATGGCGGGCGGCGGCGTGAAGGGGGGCACAGTGTACGGAGCGACCGACGAACTTGGATTCAAAGCGGTTGAAAAACCGGTGCACGTACACGACCTGCAGGCCACGATGCTCCACCTCCTCGGCCTTGACCACACGAAGCTCACCTACCGCCACAGCGGCCGCGACTTTCGCTTGACTGACGTCCACGGCCGAGTGATTGCTGACTGGCTGGCATGACGTTGTGACAGCCCACCCAACACACCTTCGAAGAGGATTTAACGGCGTGACACCCTTTGTCATTGTGGGCATCGGCGAAGTCCTGTGGGATATTTTCCCGGACGGACCGCGATTCGGAGGTGCTCCGTCGAATTTCGCGTGCAGCATTGCAGAACTGGCGCAGGATGCCGCACAGGTTTTTGTTGTCAGCGCTGTTGGAAACGACGAACTGGGGCGGCGAGCCATCGAATCACTGGCCGGGCATCGCGTCCGCGTGGACAGCGTTCAAACACACGCAAAGGAAACAGGAAAAGTCTTGGTGACCCTCGATGCCACTGGCATCGCAAGCTATCGATTTGCCGACGATGCTGCATGGGATCATCTGACCTGGAGCGACGGGCTTCAGAAACGTGCTGAGGGATGTGACGCGGTATGCTTTGGAACGCTGGGGCAAAGAAAAGAATGCGCCGCCGAAACGATCCAGCGATTTATCCGTGCAACTCCACAGCATGCACTTCGAATTCTGGATGTGAATCTACGCGATCCACACGTAAATGACGCGGTGATTCTGGATTCTCTGCGTCTGGCAAACACTCTCAAGCTCAACGATGACGAACTGCCTCGGCTCGCTCGGCTCGCGGGAGCATCCGGCAGCGATCAGGACGTGATGCGATCCTTGGCTGCACAGTACGATCTGCAGACCGTGGCCCTGACTCGCGGGAGACGGGGTGCCGTCATTGTCTCTGGCAATGCGGTCAGTGAGTTGCCAGCGGTTCCGGTGGATGTCGCCGACACTGTGGGCGCGGGTGATGCTTTTACCGCAGCGATGACGTTGGGGCTTCTGGCCGGTCATCCGGTTGACTGCATCAACAGGGCTGCAATCGCCGCCGCATCGCATGTGTGTTCCATATCTGGCGCGACGACCATATTTCCCGACAGGATTCGCGCAGCTGTTCTCAGGGCTCTGGCGCCCGAAGCGATCCACACAGCAGTGCTTTTGGCAGAGGAGAGCCGGGGCGCACAATGATAGGACTGCCCACAACGACCAATGGGGCGCGTCTCCCATTTCGGATTCCACCGCCGCCCCATGGAATGCCCAAGCATATGCGCGTGTGGTATTGGGCGATTGCGTCGATGGTGTTGGCGAGCCTCGTGGTTGTGCCGATGTGTCCCACGCAAGACGCTGCCGGGCGGCCGACGTGGCGTGTCCAGACCGTCCACGACGGCGATACCGTGACATGCATCGATGCGACCGGGCAACCTCAGAAGATCCGTTTGGTTGGGATCGACGCACCAGAATTTGACCAACCGTATGGTCGGGCATCGCGAGCGGCGCTCGAAGGCAAGATATTCAACCGCCTCGTGCGCGTTGCAGGCACCGCACGCGATCGGTATGGCCGTTTGCTCGGCACCCTCTGGATTGACACACGGAACATCAATCGTGAACTCGTCTCCGAGGGCTATGCATGGGAATTCGGTGGCTTCTCGCCCGACAGAGATCTCGTCAAGAAAGAATTCGATGCCCGTCAGGCCCACCGCGGCCTCTGGGCAGACCATGAACCCATTTCCCCGACGCAGTGGCGCAGCACCCATCGACACCACGTTCGCCCCCAGAGCGCGGCCTCAAAGGAGCCTCGGTAATTCCAGACCCCGACACGCCGCCGCCGCTGCTGTGTGCCGCAATTGCACGGGAAAGAAACCGGATCCTTTTTCGGTGCGACTAGTTGGTTTAGTGTGCTTTTCTATGAAAGCCATTCGCGAAGTTGTAATCACGGGCATAGGAGTTGTGAGTCCGATTGGCATCGGCTGTGCGGATTTCTGGCAAGCCTTACAACGTGGCGAAAGTGGCGTGAGCCCCATCGACCTGTTCGATTCGAGTTCCTTGAGAGTTCGCTTCGGCGGTCAGATTCACGGCTTTGATCCCAAGCTCTATGTGCGGCCACGCAAGAGCCTCAAGGTGATGAGCCGACAGATCCAACTGGGCTACGCGGCCGCCGACTTGGCAATGGCCGACGCAGGGCTCACCGCTGGGAGCGTCGACCCCACCCGTTTGGGTGTCGTTTTTGGCAACGACATGATCTATGCCGATTTGAATGAGCTGGAGACGACCTACCGCCGCTCTAGCCGGAACGGCCAGTTCGACTTTGGGATGTGGTCGGAGGCCATCCAAGAGGAGTTGCATCCGCTCTGGCTGCTCAAACATCTTCCCAACATGACAGCCTCGCACATCGCCATTGCGCACGATGCCAGGGGCCCCAATAATTCGATTGTGCTGGGCGATGTATCAAGCCTGCTGGCCGTCGCAGAGGCTGCCAGTGTGATCCAACGCGGGTGGGCCGATGTGATGCTCACCGGCGGCACCGGTTGTAGGCTTCATCCCACGGCACTGGTGGCACGCGGCGATGCTTTGCTCTCGCATCGTGTAGACGACTTTCGCCGCGCCTGCCGGCCGTTCGACCGCGACCGCGATGGACTGGTCAACGGCGAGGGAGCCGGTACGATTGTTCTGGAATCGCGGGAACATGCCGCGCGACGAGGGGCCCACATCCGCGGACGACTGCTGGCTACAGCCTCGCGGTGCGAGCCACGGGCCCAACGCGATGGGCTCACCGGATCTTCCCTGCGACTGGCGATTCGGGCCACCTTGGATGCCGCAGGCCTCATGGCCAAGGATGTCGGACACGTCAACGCCCATGGAGTGAGTACCATCGAAATGGACAGCGTCGAGGCATGCGCAATCGCTGCCGAACTGGGAGATGTGCCGGTGACGGCTCCCAAAAGTTCATTCGGGCATTTGGGGGCCGGTGGCGGCGCGGTCGAACTGGCAGCCAGCATCCTCGGCCTCGAAGCCGGACTCGTGCCGCACACGCTCAACTATGAAACGCCCGATCCACTCTGCCCGGTGCGGGTGGTGCACGGCGAGCCGATGGCTGGCCGGCCACGAACGGCGATCGCTGTGAATCTCTGCTCCACCGGACAAGCCGCTGCAGTCGCCATTGCTGCTGAAGGTTGACGCGACGCGCTCTTCTATCAGCGGCTTTTCAGGCGCATCGCTCACCACGTGCCTTCGCAGCCGAATGACACGCCGTTGTAGAAGATCTGACCGCCGCCATCGATCGGATTCTGACGGCGGTTGTCGAGGTTGAACTGTCGGGTGGCAGTTGCAATACCCGCCACCAAGAGAAAGTCGTAGCCGCCCTTGAACGAGAAATTGGGTGTCACCTGCCAGCCGCCAAACAACGAGAGGTCGCCCAGAAAGCCAGGGCCCATCTGATTGGCGGCACTGGATCGGATGTCGGGGCTTGGATTCCGCGGAATGGGTGGGTCCGGTGGGATGGTCGTCGTGTTGACTCCCACGATCGACTGTTGGTTGGCCGCAAAGCTGAGCGCCGGCGACACGCGACCTCGCAAACCCCAATAGTAAAATTCGTTCTGGGAGATAAGTTCGCCACCCAGGTTGAGTCCGAACAGCCAGTTTTGCGTGCTGATGTCATAGTTGCCGCCGAACACCGATGGATCGACTCCATTGCGGCGGCTGACGAACGAAAAATTCTCGTTCACGTTGGCCGCACGCAGGCCCACAATGAGTCCTGCCAGATATCCCCGCTCGGCGTGCTTCGCCCAGCTGCCATTGGGCGACATCACCACCTGATCGCGGCCCAGCCGACGCCTGAGTTTGTAGTTCCATTCCATGCTGTTGAAATTGGAACTGATCGAGGTATTAAACGTGTTGGCAAAGTTGAAGCCTGGGGCGGAAATCGCTAGCGGCGAGATGAGTGTCGGAGCGGCAAAGAGCGAGTTAAATCCATCCACGCCCGACCAATTCATGCCGCCATAGTAAACGTATTCCAGAAACTGATCGCGGTCGAGATAGTCGCGGCCAATTGACTTCCCAAGCGTGATCCTGGCTCCAGGAGCCATGTCAAACGGCTGCGCCACCGTCGTATAGTTGAGCACGGTGGTCGTGGTGTTGGACGATTCTCTGCCGAGCGTCACTCGCTGATTGCGGCTGCGATCAAACCAGAGCGATTCAACTCCCGCATACCAACAGCCGCTGGAAAACCACTCGCCGCTGCTAGCCTCGTAGGGCATCTCATCAAGCGATAAATCTTCGATCTTCAGGCCGTCGGCGGCGCGGGATGAAACACCTAAAATCTCTCCGTCAACTCGTTTGGAAGATTTACTCGTCGCTGCCTGCGAGGCTATCGTGCCGGAAAGAATCTCGGCCCCTTCGATGACGAATACTTCTCCTTCCGAGTCGGCCAGCACGCTTGGAATTGGCAGGCTCTCGATCGGAAGGGCCGGCCCCAGCATGATGCCGTCGTCCGCAATGCCCTCGGCCAAGTCGGACACCTGCTCCTGAAAGTCTGCAAAGCGGATCGGGGCAATGTCTGTGGTGAACAACTCCTCCGCAAACACACCCCGTGCAGTGGCCAGCAGTGCCAACAGGCCCACCACGCTCCGCAAAGCTCGAAGACAGTAGTTTTGAAGCGCGCGATTCAACACTCAACTCCGTTGCGACCGTCCGTCCCTTGACCTGCCTCAACAATCGGCAAGATCGTCATAGTCCATCGTCATCAGCAAAGCCGCTTCCACACAAAATTTCATTGCAATCGATTTTTTCGTCTGCAGCTTGCCCATTTTGCCGCAACCCTGGGCCATCCAGGCGGTTCGCCGGCATAACTCAACGCAAAAACCTCCCGCTGCAGGGAGGCCCACGAGATATTCGATGCATACACAAGGCTCGGCTCGCCGCTGTCGGTGGCCGCGACTCTGGAGGCATCGATGCAACTCAGACGACAACACTTCCTCCTGATTGGGCTTTTGCTCTTTTTTGCAGGCGTGCAGTTTCGGCTGGTTGAGTCGTTCACGCTGAGTGAGAAATCGAGCTATTTTGTCGCAGCCCAGATGGGCAACGGCGGGGCAATCCAGCAGCCCAACCTCTGGCAAAACGCCCCGGGTCGAAAGGTCGTGCAGCCTCCCCGCTGGCTGGGACTGGCGCTCATGTCAGTCGGCTCCGTGCTGACGCTCACGAGCCTCTCCACGAAGAAATCCGGCCCATCGGCCTAACGAGCAGGCCTAGCGTGCTTCTATGCCTGCGTTGCCAACCGCCAGATGCGGGCTCTTGTGGGCGGCTTGAAAGTGCCTACGCAATCACTTCTCGCATCGGGTTGCCATACACATCCGTCAGCCGCATATCGCGGCCGCTGAAGCGATACGTGAGTTGCGTGTGGTCGAGGCCCAACAGATACAGGATCGTGGCATGCAAATCGTGAATCACAAACTTTTTCTCAACCACGCGGTAGCCGTAGTCGTCGGTGGCCCCCGTGACCGTGCCCCCCTTCACTCCCCCGCCGGCCATCCACATCGAAAAGGCCTGTGGGTTGTGGTCGCGGCCGTCGGTGCCCTGCGCAAAAGGCGTGCGGCCAAATTCACCGGTCCACACAAGAAGCGTTGAGTCGAGCAGGCCCCGGTCTTTGAGATCGCCGATTAACGCTGCAATTGGCTGGTCAACTGTCAACGCATTTTTTCGGTGTCCATCCCGCAAGTTGGCGTGTTGGTCCCATCGATCGCCGTTGCCGCTAGGACATGTCAGTTCCACAAACCGAACGCCTCGCTCCACCATACGCCTTGCCAGCAGACATTCGGTCGCAAAAATACGCGTCTGGGGATACTCGGCTTCACACCCGTATGCCCGCTTCGTTCGGAGAGTCTCGGCTGAAAGGTCGAGCAGATCGGGCACTGCCGACTGCATTCGGAAGGCAAGCTCTTGATTGGCAATCGCACTTTCCAGCGCATCCGGTGAGCCAGCACCGTTGGCCAACTCCCCAGCAAAGCCTTCGTCTAACCTGCGGGCCAGCGCCAGCTTGGCCCGCTGCACAGCCGCCGACTGTTCCAGTGGCTTCACGTTGGCCAACCCGACGGTGTTTGGCTTGAACACCGAGCCCTGATAGGTCGCTGGCAAAAAACCATTGGTGAAATTGTCGAGGCCGCCGGGCGGAATGAGGCCGCCGTTGAGCACGATAAAGCCTGGCAGTTCGTCATTTTCACTGCCGAGGCCGTAAGTGGTCCACGCACCCATGCTTGGCCGACCCTGCAAGCCGCTGCCAGTATGGAGAAAATAGTTGGCGTTGGTGTGTTCCGGGAACTCGCTGGTCATCGAGCGGACAATCGCCAGTTCGTCGACCATCCCGCCGATGTGCGGAAACAGATCGCTCACAGGAATGCCACTTTGCCCATACGGCTTGAATTTCCACGGACTGGGCAGGACGTTCCCGACATTGTTGAACTGCGTGGAATCTACCTTGAACAGATCTCGCGGGTTTTTTCCGGCATCTTGGTCCAGACGCGGCTTGGGGTCAAAGCTGTCCACCTGCGACACGCCGCCGTCCATATAGAGAAAGATCACGCTGGTGGCCGTTGCCTTGTGGTGTCTTGCGGTCGCAGCACCTGCGAGAGCCTGCTGCCTCGCGAGCAACGCCGATACCGCAACGGCACCAAACCCACACGCACTTTGGCGCAGCATCGACCGCCGCGTCAGAGGCGAGGGCACAAATCGACCGCAGTGATGGGATGTCTTACTCATGTCTTTATCATATCTGCGTCATATCTGGGTCATGTCTGCGTCATGTCTGGGTCATGTCTGCGTCATGTCGTGCTGCCGGCCAGTGCGTCCGTCGCCGACTGACGTTAG
>CAIRDU010000551.1 GCA_903877395.1 uncultured Planctomycetaceae bacterium | reverse complement strand
GTAAAACAGCCAAACTTTTCCTCGTTCACTTCTGCAATAACTGGGATGTCTCGCTCGGTAAAGTTGCAATACTGCAAGAGTACATTCCCCTTCGTGGAAGCACCGTAGCCGCAGACGACCTTGCCGGCACGACGCAAGTCGCGAACTGTTTGGGTCAACTGAGCCCCATGCTTAACGATTCTGCTACGGAAATCGTCGTACAACTGGTGGCCGCCGTAGCCCTCCTGCCGCTCTTTTTCAAGCAACAACGCAACGTGCTCGGTGCGCGCCCGATGGCTGGATCCTTTTTTGGCAACGGTCACACAGAAACTGCCGCCATTGATGTCATTCAATTCGACATCCAGAATCTCAAAGCCTACTCGCTGGGCCATCCAATCAATCTGCCGAAGAGCATAGTAACTGACGTGTTCGTGACAAATCGTGTCGTACGCATTGCGTTCAATCATCAGCGGCAGATAACTCTGCTCGAACACCCAGACTCCATTGTCATCGAGCACATCGTGCACCTGACGCATGAATGCCGTTGGATCCTCCAGATCGTAGAACATCGAAATCGAAGTGACGATCTTTGCCTTGCCTGAGCCGCAACGCTTCTGAAACAACTTTGAATCAAAAAAATCTGGGATGCATTCGACCCAGTCCGGATAATGATGCAGAAACTTCCCGGCCGATGGATCGATTCCTAGCAGCGTGTATCCGTTCTGGCCATACGCTTGGAGCGTCGTTGAATCGTTGCTGCCGATGTCGAGGACGATGTCGCCCGATGCCAGAGGCACTCGCCCCTGGGCCTCTTTAGCACGGCGATGCAGATGCTTCACCATCGACTGATTCAGGCCGGATCGATAGCCGTAGTTATCGCCGTACATCTGCTCGGGTTCGTACGAGTGCCGAAGCTGAACGAGTCCACAGCCACCAGATTCCTCAGTGCATTTAACGAGCTCCAGCGGCCCGTGCGGAACGTGCTCTTCACGGCTCTTGGGAAACACTCCCGTGAGAGCCTGCGACCCGAGATCAACGACTAACGAGAGCTCGCTATTTTTGCAGATGCGGCAGTGAGTGACTCTTTTATGCATAAGGTTTGCTCCGTTCCTCTTGACAGCACAACGTGAAGTGACGTGGATCGTAGTCGCCTTGCCGAGGCAAGCATTTTTCAAAAAAGCCCACAATCCGACGAACTGAACTCATGCGACAATACAAAAAGCTCCCGAACGCCGAAAGACCATTTGAAGGCTTGTTTTAAGGTCCAATGGGCTTTCAAAGAATTGCTCCACCTCATTTCAAAGAGCTGCGAGAAGGCTTTCGCCCTTAAATACTTTCACTTTGTTTCCAACGCCTCATTCAAGACTTGGTGGTGCCGAGTTGCGGAGGCTTCGGACCTTGGAGGAGGGGGATGTCAGTGAAAATCGAAGCTCATCCCGCAGCCAACGCCGTGGGCAACTAGGGGCTTCAAATACCTACTGCGCAGCCCCGCCGTCCGCGAGCCGCAGGCGCATCGTGGCGGTTGGTCCGAACGGGGCCATGTGGCATTGCAGCTTGAGCCGTCGGGGTCGGCGAGATGGGCCTGCGCCAGCAGGTCGAACGTCTGCTCACTAACACCAATCCTCCGAGCAATCTTGGCCACGATGGTGCGTGATTCAACAATGCCCTCCTTTGGTTGTGACACCGTCAGATTCTCTCGCCGGAAATGGTGCCATTGAAGGGGGGCGTTTTAGATCAGCGTCACAATCGCCACCATCGCGGAATGGCGACAGTCGATCCGCGGGAGCGGCCGTGG
>CAIRDU010000550.1 GCA_903877395.1 uncultured Planctomycetaceae bacterium | reverse complement strand
CTCACCCCCGGTGGACGGCGGCTCGACCAGCAACTCGTTGAAGAATTGGCCCGGAAAGAACGGCTCGTGCTGCTGTGCGGCCGCTATGAGGGGTTCGATCAGCGCGTTCACGACACACTCAATCCCGACGAGATTTCTATTGGCGACTATGTGCTCTCTGGCGGCGAGGTGGCAGCAATGGTGATCATCGATGCCGTTGCCCGGCTGGTGCCCGGCGTGCTCGGCGACGAGGAGAGCGCCCGACAGGATTCCTTCTCCGGCGACGATCGCCTCGTAGAAGGCCCCCAATACACACGACCGCGTGAGTTTCGCGGCCGGAATGTACCCGAGGTGTTACTTTCGGGAGACCATGGCAGGATTGCGACGTGGCGGCACGAACAGGCCGTTGCTGCGACCCAGCACCGAATCGATACCCACCAGCCTTCAAGGAGCCTTTCATGAGCCAGCAAATCCTTTCCCACGTTGAAGCCTCGAGCCTGAAGACTGAGGTTCCACAATTTGCCATTGGCGACACCGTCGATGTGCACACGCGGATTCTGGAAGGCGAAAAGGAACGGCTGCAGATCTTTAGCGGCGTCGTCATTGCCCGCAGCGGATCCGGCAGTCGTGAAATGTTCACCGTTCGCCGCATCGTGGGTGGCGAAGGAGTGGAGCGAAAGTTTCCTCTCCACTCTCCAAAAATCGCCAAGGTCGAGGTGAAGCGTTCGGGCGTGACTCGCCGTGCAAAGCTCTACTACCTGCGGGATCGCATCGGGAAGTCGGTGCGTCTGCGAGAGAAGCGGGAAGAGACGCCTGCTCAGGCCGCCGTCGCAGCCAAGAAGGCCGCCAGCAAAGTCGGCAAGAAGCCTGCGGTCTCCAAGAAATAAATCGCAGCGACCGGCTGGACGATACGGATGATGGCTCGCGGTGGATGCCCCGCGGCACACAAAAAATAGAAGCGGTGTCTTGATGTCGCAAGAGTCACGAGACGCGCTGGGGCGTCGCGGAGAAGAAGCTGCGGCGAAGTATCTCCGCAACCTCGGCTACCGTATCCTCGCCCAACGAGAACGAGTGCTACGCGGCGACATCGATATCGTCGCGCTCGACGATCGGACGGTTGTGTTTGTGGAAGTTCGCACGCGAAGCAACACCGCTCACGGCCATCCAGCCGAGACGGTGGGCTACCACAAACAAAACCGCGTTGCGCAGCTCGCCACCGCCTATATTCACCGGCATCGCCTCCAAGACTGCCGCGTGCGGATCGATGTAGTAACTGTCATCTTCGCCGACGACCAACCGCTCGTGGAACACTTTCAAAATGCCTTCGACAGCCCACTGTAAGACCATTGGGTGTGCCATGCTGCTGCTCGCGAAGCCCGACGGGTAACGTCAAATGCCTCGCCACACGCGAGCCATCCCGAGTTTTGCTTCGGTTGACGCTACGGGGCCATCACATCCGCCAGCTCGTTCGGCACGGTGAAAATGTGCATCATGCCGTCTGGCAGTCGGCGGGCTAGGCGGTCGAGGCGCGACCGGATTTTCTCGCGGGGCGGCTTTCCGTCCACTTGCCTGATCACAACGCCAGCCACTTGTCGTGGATTGCGTTTGGCAATCGCTGCATACAACTCTGGATCGCGTTCACCAGAATCGCCAACGAGTAGAAATGTTCGGCCTGGAAAGTCGGCCATGATCTGCTCAATCGTCCTTCGCTTGGATCGCTTCCGCGACGGCAGCCGACCCAACGGAGTTGAATCCTTGAGCCGAAAGAGCTTCAAGTGCAAAGAGCCGGCGGGCAATCCCGCGTCGCATAGGAAGCTGTGAAGACAGTTGGCCAGTTGCCACGGACTCGCCGAAACGTAGTGGAAAGCTGTGCCCATTTCCTGCCAGCGACGGTAGAGTTCCATCATGCCTGGCACTGCGTAAAACTCTCGCACAAGCGTGTTGGCCAAGAGTTCCTTGCGATTGGCGACATTCGTCACCTTGACGGTGTCATCGATGTCGGAGATCACGGACAATCCCCGTTCGCCAATCACCTGAATGCGGCCGCCATCCACAGGCGTGCTGGTATCGCTTATTTCTGAAAGCCCAGCCTCGGTGGTATCGATCCCCTGCTCGTCGAGCAATGCGGCATATGAGATCCAGCGACAGTCGGGCCCGCATGTGTGCGACATGGAATCGATTGCGTCGTCGTCAAGGTCGACGGTCATCTGAAAGTGGCCGACTCGATCTGTGTGCCCCGCATTGCGGAGCTGGCCGCCGATCGAAATCTGCACGGGTTGGCCGGCCACACGCTGAAAGAGGAAGGCTTCAGCTCGCCGCTTAAAAACATCCGATGCCAGTTGTGACTCGCTAAGGTCGAGCAGTCGCTTCAACACAGCCATCGCCATCGTGCGTCGGCGGCTCTTCAGCGGCAGGGGTCTGGAAACCATTCCTGCAACGGTGGCCCGCCAGCGTTGCTCGCCTGGAATTCGCCTCGCGTAAGTGGGAAAGAACACAATCATTCGGTTGGGCGGTGCTGAGTCGGAAAGTTCGAAAAGGGGCGGTGTCTGGGAGCGAATACCCATCAACTTGGCCGCGGGAGCGCGGTGCTTGCAAGTGGGAGGCTTTTCATTTTACAACTTGTCCTCGTTCGGATCGATTTTCACTTGGAGAAGAGCATGGGTGTTAAGAAGACGGGCAAGGGCCGACGCAAACTAGGCCAAAAGAAACGCCGCATGCGAGCCCGTATCCGCCATCGTAAGGGTTGATCTCACGATCTTTCCAGAGTGCTTGCCGTTGGCTTTTTAACGGCTATCCATCGATCTCAGCCAGCGTTGCTGGCCTGCCGTCGGCACGACCCGCACAGTTTTCCATGATCCCTGCCCCCAATTGCTTTTGGGTGGCCATTTTTTCTTGCCTCGCATTCTAAGTGGGGTAGGGTTGCTTGTCTTCGCGGTTTTCCCGCGAGCACGGACAAGCCAGACGGTATGTCCGTCCAGGCAAATCGAGGGAGGCTGTGCGATGCGGAAAACGGAATGGGGCAGGCGTCTAGTGCTAACCACTGCAGTGATGGCGGCTGCAGGGCTGACCGGCTGCAAGTCGATGAACGAAAAATACATCAAGCTTGAGGTGTGGAAGTACGAACGGTGCTTCGGACATCTGCCGCCGGGATTCGTTCCTCCCGGCGCCATAGCACCGGCAATGGCTGCTCCGGCCGCGCAGCCGTGCGGTCAGGGAGCAGCACCGTGCCAGTCGGCACCCTGTCAGAATGCATCGTTTGCGCCGGGAGATCGCGGGATGGGCGACAACTGCAACAACTGCCAAGGTGGAACGATCGAGGGAGGCATGCCTGCGAGGTCCGGTCCATCCGGCACGTTTGTGCCAGGTTTGCCAGCCGGTCCAGGCGGCTCGCCGGGACCGATGCCCAGTGCCAACTTGCCCACACCGGCCGGCATGACGACTGGCAAGCCCGTTATCATCTCTGATGAAGTCGTTTTGCCGTAAGCGACGGTATAATCGCCGTCCATGATCCCTCGCTCCTACCGCACCGTTACCAGCCTTGTTGTGGCAGGGCTGTTGGTTGGCGGAGGGTGCCGCGAAGCATCACAGTGGCTGGAGCACTTCGCATCAAGGGCTCGGCCAGCGGCAACGCCTCCCGCAGAGGCCGACGCTGGCGAGCACGACGGCAACGCCCCGACAGCCCTCGCACGCTCTGTGCTGCTCACGCCGCAGGCTCGCCGCAATATCGGGCTGGATATCAAGGCCGTCATTACGGCCACTGCTTGGAAGGTGATCGAACTGCCTGGCGTTGTGGTCGATCGGCCCGGCGTGAGCGATCGCGGTGTGACCGCGCCCATTGCTGGCACCATTGTGAAAGTGCAGGCCTTTCCAGGCACCACCGTCGCACCGGAAGCGGCACTGTTTACGATCCGCTTGGTGAGCGACTCAGTGCACAAATCGCAGCTCGAACTCTTCAAAGCCACCAAAGAAATCGAGATCGCACAGCGGCAGCGGCGGCGACTCGACGAACTGGCTCTGTCGGGCGCGGTGCCGCAAGCACGACTCTACGAAATCGAAAATCAGCTGGATCGCATGCAAGCCACCGTAGAAGCGTATCGGCAGGATCTCGTGGCCCGCGGACTCTCCACAGCCAGCATCGATGCGGCAGCAGCCGGAGAGTTTGTTACCGAGATCGTGGTGCGGGCACCGGCCGATCCAGCTCCGACCGCCGAAACAGCCCGTGCGGCCGCTGCCGCCGAGACCACGAAAGTGCCGTTTGCATTTGAGGTGCACTCCCTCGATGTTGAGCTGGGGCAACACGTTGAGGCTGGCGCTGTGCTCATGCATCTGGCAGACCATCGCACGCTCCTGGTTGAAGGCCGCGGATTCAAAGACGATATGCCGATGGTGCAGGAGGCCGCACGCCAGGGCCTCGGCATTGAGATCGACGCCGATGAACCCGATGCGTCCGCGTGGCCGGCCTTTCACGGCACGCTGCCGATCGATCACATTTCCAACACGGTCGATCCATCTACTCGCACGTTTGCCTTTTTTCTTGCACTCACCAACCAGTGGCACACCTACCAGCAGCAGGACGAAACGAGGGTGCTCTGGCGATTTCGGCCCGGCAGCCGATTGCGGCTGCGAGTTGCATCGGATCGCATGGACGATGTATTTGTTGTGGCCCGCGATGCGGTGGTTCGCGAGGGGCCTCGAGCGTTTGTATTTCGACAGAGCCGCGACTTTGTATTGCGCTCCGCTGATGCTCTCTTCGAGCGAACGGAAGTACACATCGTGCATGAAGACCGGCTCACCAGCGTGCTGGCCAACGACGGCTCGCTTCGCAGCGGCTCCCGCATCGCGCAGTCGGGGGCGGCGGCAATCGATCGTATTTGGAAATCGCAGCGGGGTGAATCGCAGCCATCCGGCATGCACGTTCATGCCGACGGCAGTCTGCATGAACGGCATACACCGCATGGGCAGGAGGCGAGCGATCAAAATACGCACACTCCCGATACACGCCAGCCGCAGAAGGTGAGCGACCGTCCATGATCGACGGTGTGATTCGCTTTTCGCTCCGGCACAGGCCGCTGATCGTCATCGGGGCTCTGGTGCTTTTGTTCTACGGATCGTATGTGGCTGCGACGCTGCCGATCGATCTCTTTCCCGATCTGGATCGGCCGCGGGTGGTGGTGCTGACTGAATGCGTGGGACTGGCCACGGAAGAGGCCGAAACGCTCGTGACCCAGCCGATTGAGATTGCGTTGCTGGGTGCTGGGGGCGTGCTTGACGTGCGCAGCCAAACCACGGCTGGTCTCTCAGTCATCTACGTCGAGTTTGATTGGTCGACCAATATTCTGGCCGCGCGACAGACGGTGCAAGAACGCCTCGCCACGCTCGCCGGCACACTGCCCCAAGGCATTGGCCCACAAATGACTCCTACTTCATCGATCATGGGACAAATCGTAATCGCCGGCATGTGCCGCCATGCCGGCGCACAGCCATCGGGCAGCGACTCATCACAGGAGCCATCCGCCGAGGCAATAGCCGCGAAGCAACGTGCCGAACAGATTGATCTGCGAACGCTCGCCGACTGGGTGGTACGGCCGCGTCTCAAAAAGATCCCGGGCGTGGCTGAGGTGTTTGTGCAGGGTGGAGAACGCAAGCAATATCAGATTCTCGTCGACCCAGTGGCCCTCTTGGAATACGGCGTGTCGCTTGAGGATGTGGAGCGGGCGCTCACCGAGAGCAACATCAACACCAGCGGCGGCTTTGCGATCCAAGGGGAGAGCGAACGGCCCATCCGAATTCTTGGTCGCTTGGGCCCCGATGCGACAGCGGTGCTGGAAGATCTTCGAAAGGTGCCCGTGAAGGCCAGCGATGTGCGGCCGGTGCTCTTGGAGCAGGTGGCGACGGTGGCCGTCGGGCCTCAGGCGAAGCGTGGAGACGGCGCGATCAACGGCGTACCGGGCGTTGTGTTTACGATCGCCAAACAACCGCATGCCGACACGCGGGCGCTCACCTCGCAGATCGAGAAGGCCCTGCGGGAGGTGCAGGCATCGCTTCCAGAGGGCATCGTCATCGATGCTGGGCTGTTTCAACTGCGAAGATTTATCGATCGTGGCATCCACAACGTCAGTGAATCGCTGGCGATTGGCGCAGCATTGGTCGTGATTGTGCTCTTTCTCTTTCTCCTCAACCTACGAACGACATTCATCACACTGCTGGCGATTCCACTTTCGCTGGCGATCACGGCCTTGGTATTTCGACTGTTTGGAGTCGTGTCGGGACATAGCCTGTCGATCAATGTCATGACACTCGGTGGCATTGCCGTAGCGATGGGCGAACTCGTCGACGACGCCATCGTGGACGTCGAAAATATTTTCCGCCGGCTCGTGCAGAATACTCATGCACACAGGCCTCGCCCTGCGTTGGACGTAGTCTTTGAAGCCAGTCGCGAGATCAGAAGCGCGATCGTCTTCGGCACGGCGGTCGTGGTGCTTGTTTTCCTGCCGCTCTTCGCCCTTTCCGGTGTTGAAGGCCGACTGTTTGCACCGCTGGGCATCGCGTACATCGTGTCGATCCTGGCCTCACTCGTGGTGTCGATCACACTCACGCCTGTGCTCGCGTCATACCTCCTACCCGAGTCGCAAGCCACGCATCGCTCGGGGGATGGCCTGCTCCTGCGGTTGCTGAAATGGCTTGCCACGCCGCTGATCCGCTTGAGCATGACGATTCCCAGCCTGCTGCTGGTTGGCAGTTGGGCTCTTGTGGCGTGGGCGGGCTTTGAACTCTCGCGGTTGGGCCGGGATTTTCTACCGCAGTTTGACGAGGGAAGCATTCAAATCAACGTCTCATTGCCGCCGGGCTCTTCGCTGCAAGCGTCGAACGGCATCTCGCATGCCATCGATGCCCGGTTGCGCCAAATGCAGGCTCCCTCACAACATGCCGACGGCGAGATCCTCTCGTTTGTGCGGCGCACCGGGCGGGCAGAACTGGACGAACACGCAATGCCTGTCAGTTCGAGTGAATATATCTTGGCCATGAATCCAAGCCTGACTCGCAGCCGCGACGAGGCCATTTCCGACTTGCTGGCCCGCGTGCGGCAGGAGGTGCCCGGCGTGGATATCGAAGTCGAGCAGCCGCTGGCGCACATGATCAGCCATATGATCAGCGGCGTGTATGCCCAGATCGCAATCAAAGTACATGGCGATGATCTGGACCAACTGCTTTCAATCGCCCAACAGTTGAAGAAATCACTGCAAGGCGTATCGGGGCTGACGCCACCGGTGATCGAGGCGATCCGGCAAGCTGATGAACTGCACATACGATTGAAGCCCAACGAACTGGCGCGCTACGGCCTCACGCGGCAGGGGGTGGCAGAGCTCTTACAGACGGCGCTCCAGGGAAGGGTTGTATCGCAGGTGTTGGAGGGGCAGCGGCGATTCGACTTGCTCGTGCGACTGGAAGACCGATCTCGCAACGACTTTGCAAACCTTGGCCGGCTGCGGATCGATCTGCCTGACCACAGGGGCCAAGTAGAACTCGGCACACTCGCGGAGATCGGCGATGGTCTGGGCCCGAGTGCGATCAACCGCGAAAACGCCAGACGACGCATTGTGATCCGCTGCAATACGCAGGGCCGCGATCTGGCCGGTGCGGTTGAAGCGATCCGCAGCACCGTCGATCACCTGACGGCCGCGGGCGACCTCAAGCTCCCTGAGGGATTTTTTATCGAGTACGGCGGGCAGTTCGAAAGCCAGCAGCGGGCCACGACGGTCATTGCCGGGCTGGCGGCTGTTTCCATAATCGGTATCTATTGCGTGCTGCTCATGCTTTTTCCTTCACACAGGATCGTGCTGCAAATCTTAAATGCGCTGCCGACGGCGTTTGTGGGAGGCGTCGCTGCCTTGGTGATCACGCAGCAAACGCTGACAGTGGCCAGCCTCGTAGGGTTTATCTCACTGGGGGGCATCGCTGTGCGCAACGGCATTCTGCTGGTCACACACTATGTGCATCTCATGCAGGAAGAAGGCGAAGCCTTCTCAAGCGAGATGGTGCTGCGGGGCAGCCTCGAACGTCTGGCGCCGGTGCTCATGACGGCGCTCACCGCTGGTATCGGCCTAGTGCCGTTGGTGATCGATGGCCACAAGCCTGGCAGGGAGATTCTCTACCCAGTGGCGACCGTTATCTTGGGAGGACTCATCACCTCGACGTTCTGCGAATTCCTCATCCATCCTGGGTTGTTCTGGCGATTCAGCGGCCGCGATGCCGGCCGGCTGGACGCTTGAGGCCCATCGCGGCTGGACGGCTTGGCGGCTTGAACCTCAGCGAGGCTTGGTCGCAGTGGGCGTGGGAAGCGGATCGCCCACAGCCGCCAGCTTCAGCTTGAAGGCCACGGCTCCAGAGTTGTCGGCAAGTTCGTTCCACTGATCAAAGCATCGCAGAAAAAGCCGGCCGTGGGTGGTGGGGATGAGCGTGCCCTGTTCGGAAAGGTCAAACGGTGCGGAAAGCTCAAACGGTTTGGAAATGTCAAACCGCTGCCCCGGCTCGGATGCCCTCATGATGATCCCGATGAGTCGGCCTGGTGCGTTTTTCTTTCCCTTGTCGCCGCCGTCAGCCGCCACCGGCTTGGCATCCTTGGCCGTCTGCCACGTGCCGCTGGCGGTGTATGCGTAGGGAGTGCCTGCGGTGAGCGTGGCCCCCGAGGGTTGCCAGCCTGCGGCGGCCTTCACCTTGGAAGCAATCGGTGTGCCGCCGGGTGGAGGCGTCGCAAACTTCCGCGTCCACTCCCACGCACAGAGATCGACCCGGTAGCCAAGATCGATGTGGTTCAGAAAAAAGTCGTACTCAAATGAAATCTGATCGGCCACCGCACCGTACGTCTCTTCAAACGACACCGCTTGCTCTAAGAGCAGGCCCACGCCGAGCGGGCGAAACTGCGCCTTGTAGTTGGGGTTGTTTGCGAGCAAGTGGCAAAGAGCCCAACGCCATGCGTAGTTTTCCCACGTATCGCCCGCTTGGCGATTGGTGTCCAGAATCTCTCGCATCGTCCGCTTGGGCTGCGCTTTTTGAATGTGATCTAAAACGCCCGGGTGGCAGCTGACTTCCAAGTTGCCCTCCCGCCAATACTGACCCATCTCGGCCATGCCCTCGGCGTACCAGAGTGGCCCGACACTCCCGAACGTCTGCTGGCAGTAGGCGTGAACGGCCTCGTGCTGCGGCACGCCAATATCGGCTACAGAATAGACCGTCGCCTTGGCGACAAACGCGTTGGCTGAGCGGAGCGACTCTGAAATCGTCACGCCAGCCCCTTCGCGAATCTTGGCGACGCCGCCAGCGGGCATGGCCCCATCGGGCCAGTTGGCCAGATCCCGCACGATGTAACATTCAATGATCCCCGAGGGCTTGCGGCCCCAATAGCCAGAGATGAGCTTGAGCATCGTTTCCAATCGCTCAAGGAGAGCCTTGGCTTCGGCGGGCGGCACGTCGGTGTGGACCAAAAAATTCTGGGAACGAAAGTCGGCGGGCTTCCTGGCGGCAGCCACCGGCTCTGCGGCGAAAACCGGCCACGGCAATGCCAGAGCGACGAGCAGCAAGGCTGACAGGCACACGACAAATCGTCTGCCGGTTTTTCGGGTGCGCATAGCCGTCGTTGCCTCGTTGTCGCCTGTGCTGGATGGTAGTCTAGTCGTCATACGTTTGAGGTATAAGTACGCTGTATGATTTTTGACTCAACCCACTACCGCATCCGCCGCATGGGCTCTCCAGATTTTGCCGCGATCGGCGAAATCTGCAGGCAGGTTTACCCGCACGATGCACCCTACACAAACGCAGAACTGGCGGCACACAACGCCCTGTATCCTGAAGGGCAGTTTGTTGCCGAGTATCTACCAACCGCCAGCGTTGCGGGGGTTCACTTCACATTGCGACTGCGACTATCCGACTTTCATATCGACGATTCGTGGGATGTGCTGACCGCTCATGGCAGCTTTACCGACCACGATCCTATACACGGCCACACGCTCTATGGGGCCGACGTGTTTGTCAGCCCTGAGCACCAACACCACGGCCTTGCCCACGCGTTGACCGACGCCACTCGCCATCTGGTCGTCGAACAGCATCTGTGGCGCATGGTGGGCGGAAGCCGCCTGCCAGGCTATGGAAAGGTGGCCGCGACGGTGTCGCCCGAGCAGTATCTCTCAGAGATTCTGGCAGGCACTCGCACCGATCCCGTTTTGTCGGCCCACCTCAAAGACGGTTGGTCGGTCGTCAAGCCAATCCATGGATACCTGCCGCACGATTCCGAAAGCAACGGTTGGGCTGCCGTGATCCAGTGGGTGAATCCCGCCTGCCCACCCCCGCCGGAGTTCAGGCTGCGATGAGTCGCTCATTTTTTGTTCCTTCTTCCATCCTCTCCTCCATCCCGAGCCTGCCATGCACTTCTGGCTGATCAAGAGCGAATCGTCTGTGTTTTCGATTCACGACCTCGCCAAGGCGAAGCACAAGACAACTCACTGGGAGGGGGTGCGCAATTATCAGGCCAGAAATTTCCTGCGGGCCATGCAGCGAGGCGATCAGGCATTTTTCTACCACTCGAATGCCGAGCCATCGGCCGTGGCCGGGATCGTAGAGATTGTGCGAGAGGCGTATCCTGACCCCACTGCGTGGAACACAAAGAGCGACTACCACGATCCGAGGGCCTCGCCTGAGAATCCTGTCTGGTCGATGGTAGACGTCAAGCTCGTGGAAATTTTTCCTCACGAGATCCCACTGAATGAACTCCGCAGCGTCAAGGCACTAGCGGGCATGGAGCTTTTGCGGCGAGGCAGCCGGCTTTCTGTACAGCCGGTGACGGCCGCAGCATTTCGTACGGTTCAAACAATAGCCCATCGGGCATACTAGCGGTATGCCTTGTCGCATCGATACACCCGACGCATCGCTTTCCAAGAACCGCCCGGCGGGGCCGCTGCCGGAATCCTTGGCCTGGATCGAGCCTGAACTGGAAGCCATCCGTGTCTCCGGTCTCGAACGGCCCACACGCATGCGGTCTGGTAGACAGGGAGCCACCATCGACTTGGACGGCCACAGGCTCCTCAACTTTGGCTCCAACGACTATCTCGGCTACGCCGGCGACGTGCGGCTCTCAAAGGCCGCTTCGAAGGCCGCCTGCGCCCAAGGCTTTGGCGCGGGGGCCAGTCCACTGGTGAGCGGCCATTCGGAAGCCCACGACGCTCTGGAGAAGGCGATCTCACAATTCCTCGACGTCGAAGCATCTCTGATTTTCACGAGCGGCTTTGCAGCCAACACGGCCACCATCGCCGCATTGGCTGGCCCGGAAGACTATATCGCCAGCGACGCACGCAACCACGCCAGCATCATCGATGGCTGCCGGTTGGCACAGGCCCGCGTGGGCATCTATCCGCACCGTGATCTCTCCTCGCTCGATAGCATGCTCGCAGCGGCAACCTGGGCAAGGCGAAAACTTATTGTCACCGACACACTCTTCTCGATGGATGGCACGATTGCACCGCTGGCGGACCTGAGCGACGTAGCCCAGCGGCACGGGGCGATTCTGATGGTGGACGAAGCTCATGCCACGGGCGTGTTTGGCATACGAGGCAGCGGGCTTGTGGAGCAGGCCGGGTGTGCCAGCGGCGTGCATCTGCGGGTGGGCACGCTTTCAAAAGCGCTCGGTGCGTCCGGTGGCTTTGTGGCAGGCCATGCCTCGCTCATTCACTGGCTCCGTCACAAAGCCCGCGCGTGGATCTTTTCGACGGCTCATCCACCGGCTGTCGCCGCAGCGGCAACGCGGGCCATCAGTCTCGTGACAACAGAGCCCGGCCGCCGGCATCAACTCCTAGAAAACGCCAGCGAGTGGCGCAGCCGACTCAGGCGAGCCAACGTGGATATCGGCACCGCCGAAGCACAGATCGTGCCGATCATGACCGGCACACCTGAATCGGCTGTGGCGATGGCTGCCCACTTGGCGAGCGAGGGATTCTTCGTACCAGCCATCCGACCTCCCAGCGTACCTCACGGGAAGAGCCTCGTACGGGCGAGCCTCTCGTGGCTCCACACACCACACGATCTGGCCCGTCTGGCAGAAGCAATCGGAAAATACTCGCATTGAAAACCGATGAACCACAATCAAGATATGTCCATGCCCACCGATGACGTTCTGGGAACATGGTGCGTGATCGGTGCCGGTCCATCGGGCCTCACCGCGCTGAAAAACCTGCTCTCCCTCGGTATCCGAACCGAATGCCTCGAACGCGAGGATGATATCGGCGGCAACTGGTACTTCGGCTCAGCGGCGTCGAGCGTTTTTGAGTCGACTAGGCTCATTAGCTCCAAGTCGCTCACCCAATACACCGATTTCCCGATGCCTCGCCAGTGGCCTCACTACCCCGATCGGCAGCAGTGCCTCAACTATCTCCGCAGCTATGCACACCACTTCGGCTTGCTACCGCACATCCGTACGCAAGCCGCCGTTGAACGCATCGAACCGCATGCTTTGGGCGGCGGTTGGATCGTCCACACAACCGGTCGCAAGCCAAAGCAATACGCTGGCCTGGTGATCGCGTCGGGCCACAACCGGGAGCCGCAGTGGCCATCGATTCCCGGCACGTTCTCTGGCACGCTTCTCCACGCCTGCCACTACAAGTCGCCTATCCAGAGCGGAGCCGTCGCGGGAAAGCGCGTGCTTGTGGTGGGTGGCGGTAACTCCGGGTGCGATATTGCCGTCGAGTGTTCGAGACACGGGGTGATTACCGTGCACTCCACTCGGCGGGGCTACTATGTCGTACCTCGCGAGATTCTGGGGCGTCCGGCTGATGTGCGAAGCGAGCGGCTCTTACGCATGGGGGTGCCCCTCTGGCTGCGACGGCTTGTGAGTTTACGAGCGATCGATCAAACAATCGGCCTCCCGTGGCGGCATGGACTGCGACGGCCCGACCATCGACTCTGGGAATCGCATCCCATCATTAACGAAGATATGTATGTGCAGATCGACTCCGGCGCACTCCAGCCGATCGGCGACGTCGCACGCTTCGACGGCCAACGGGTTATCTTTGAAGATGGCAGCAGCCAGCCCTTCGACACCGTTATTTGCGCCACTGGCTATGCAATCTCAATGCCGTTCATCGATTCCGAGCATCTCTGCTCGCACGATGGCTGCCCAGGGCTCTTTCTCAACCTCCTTCATCCCTCCCGCGACGACATCGCCGTGTGCGGCTTGATTCAGCCCGACAGCGGCCAGTGGGGACTGACCGATTTGCAGGGGCAGGTGGTGGCCAGAATGGCGAAGGCCAGCCGTTGTTCTCCGCAAGCGTCGGCCTGGCTCTATCGGAAACGCATGCGTCCAACGGCACAACCCGCCATGCGATACGTCGAGAGCCCGCGCCACCGGTTGGAAGTTGAACACTTTTCTTATCGCGCGCAGCTCGAGCGTTTGGTCAGCGGCATGGATCGGCGGCTGCGCAACACTTGATTCCCGTGACGGAATTGCTGTCAACTACTTGGGGGGCACGGGCGGTGGGATGCCGAACAGGCCTTCGAGACCGCGGCTGAGACCGTCGGTGATCACGGCCTCGGCCGTGTTTTCCACAATGCGTCCGATGATCGTGTCGATGGCGCGGGCATCAAATTGCGGCCGCTCGACAGTGCCTCGCAGTGGAATCGCAAGCGGCGTGCGAAGCAGTTGTGCCACAACAGGAAGGGTGCCGGCGAGGTCACCCCGCAACGCCACCTCCACAACCATCGAAAGCGAACCATCCTCACCGACGCTCCCTCCAGATCGCACCACAAGCTGCCCCATTTCCATCACAAGTCCTTCGTGCCACAGCCTACGCTCGACCATCTTCACTCGTACCGGATCTGGCCGCACTCGTAAGAGAACTACTTTGTCGCCAAATGCAAAACGTGGATCGATGATTGATTGCAGTTTGACGATTAAATTCACCAGCGGCTGGGTTTGGGAGCCGGGTGTGACCTCAAGATTTTCAAAGATGAGCTGCCCCGACATTTCTCCACCAAATGGATCGCCCAGCGGCACTCTCGCACCAGCCAAATCCACACTCACAACGCCTTGTGTGTGGGCCGCATGGCCCAAGAGCGGCGTCGACCATGCAATCCATTGATCGCACAAGCGGCTCGAGAGCGCGACGCGATCGATGATGCGACCCGGTGGTACGATCAGCTCACCCGGCGGGGGCAACAACCGCACCCACGGCGCCCCGCGGAGACGGCCTCCAGACGCTGCGATCTCAAACGGCCCCATCGCCAATTGCCCTTCGAAAAGCCGCACGGCCATCTCGCCTGAGTCAATCCGAAAGCCATCCATATCGGCAGCCGTCCAGGCAGTCGATGTGTCGATGGAAATACCCCGCAGCCATTCGGCAAGGTCTGCCTCTTGCGGCCGCTTGGGAGATAGAACAGGCAACGCGATGCGAGTATGCGTACCAGCATTGATGCCCTCGCTGCGGTCGCGCACGCTCGATAGCCAGTCGGTAGGCATCGCGAGGGAATTGTTTTCAGGAGGTTGAGGCTCTGCGCCGCTGGGCACTGGCTGACCGCCCATCGCAACGTGGGGCACACTTCTCAAGGGACCCCGCATCGCAAAAGGCCGCGGGCCGCCTCCGGCGACTTGCAGCCGGCCACCCGTCCAAGGCGTCAGCAACTGCGACATGAGTTGCCAGTCGTATGTCACCGTGCCGCCCAAGTCCACCAGACGCTTGGCGGAGAGTTCGCCAATGCTGCCGGTCGCCGCAACTGCCATCGTGGACGACTCCAGCGAGAGCTTGTTGATGATCATCCTGTCGGCAAATGTTGAGCCAACACTCGCGTCTGGCGAATGAGTGATGCCCCGGGTGACCTCCAACACAACTTTCGCGGTGGGTTCAGCCCACACCTGCCGCGGTTGCATGTCGCCGGAGTTGCCAGGAGCCTTTGCCGTCACCGCGCTCGACAATGTCAACTGACTCCCGGTGGCCTCGACGAGTACGTTCAAACCCGTTGGGGTATCGAGGATCTCTACAGTGCCCCACCCGCGACCACCCGCTGGCCAACGTGAAGCCGTCGGCATTGCCAACAACCATTTTTCGATCCGCCCGACGTCTGCCTGCCACTGTGTCTTGCCGCGCAGACGAGAGAGCCCGTCCCAGATCGTTTCATTTCCCATCGCCCCGCGAGGCGACGGCAGGATCACAAATCCACCCGTGCGGAGCGACAGGGTGGCGGTAAGGATTTCGGCCGATGAAATCTCAACCTGACCGGTTCCCGGGTTGAAGACGCCTGCGGCACTGGCCACTACACGAGGCTCACTGATCTGCCGACCGCTGAAAGAAGCGGCCAACTTTTCGATTTCACAGCCGGCCCGCGTGATTTGCCATGCGTTGTCTCGCGTTGCCAAGGCAGCCGAGGCTTGCACTTTGCCTGCGAGTTGAAGCGTGTTGATGCCCTGCCCACTGCCTTCGCGACTGCCAATCATGGCGCGGGTCATCGCGGCTGTGATCCCTGCAAACCTGGCATACCAACGCCCCAGATCCCCCGCCAACGACCAATCGGCTGACACGCCCTGTGACTGTGGCGCGGGCCGCATCCACGGCACAGCGGACTGGCCATTCGCCGCCCATCCGGCAGCACAGTCAATGAGAGTTCCACCTGTCAGCGTCATCTCAAGTTTGTCATCGCTGGAGGAAAGAACGCCGTGCGCAGTGTCGATCAGCATTGCCCCGCCGGCCATACTGCCTGTCCCCTCTGCTTCCAACGTGATTTCATCGTCCCGCCACTCAGGCTGCCCTGCGGCCACCAACTCAAACGCGGAAAGACTGGCTGAAATCTTGGCTGTCGCAGTACCATCGGCTGTGAGTCGTTGGATGTCGATCTGACCGCGGGCTGTGCCGGCGAGCGTCAATGCCTTGATGTCGAGCACCTCGGCTGCCTCCTGCACGAGTTTGCCGAGGTCTACAGTCCACTGAATATGAGAGTTTTCAGCCGTACCAGATGCCTCCACCTCGACAGCCGACGAGGCAATGCGTGCCTCTTCGATGCGGAGGCGATCGTCTTGCGCCGGCCCTCGGCGGCCACGCAGCCAGGCGGTGAATGGTTCATTCCAACGCAACTGCCGCTCTCCCTGAACGGCCGCCAAATCGCGCGATGTAGTTCGTACTTCCAGCACCCGCTCGCCGCCGTCGGCGTGGGACGCAGCAGCCACCTGGAGTTGCCCCGCCAGCACGCGCACATCTGGCCGCACCTTCAATCCGCCTGGAATCGCATGCGATGCGACTGCAAGGTCGATGTCGGCCGCCAAGGCAAAATCGTGGCCAATGATCGCCTCGGCCCATTCCCAAACACTGCTCTGCGGAATCCCTATGCGCCCCGAGGCTTCGGCTTTTAAGAGCGGAGAGGATACCTTCAGGTTGCGGATCGTGAGCATCCGGCCGTCGATCGTCACATCCAGCGGAATTTCACAGCGATCCAGCGTGAACAGTTCGGCCAGCGTATCGGAGCGGCACAGGGCCAACTGGGATCCGGCAATCATGCCGGTAATCTGCGTGCCAGGCTGCATTGTGCGCGTGCCCGCAGCGACGGCTTGTCCGGCCAGTGCGACCGGGAGCGTGATGTCCAATCGCACGTCTGCCAAACCATCGAGCAGGTGCGATGTGTCGAATCGGGTAGCCATCACGCTCGATACTCCCAGTGGCAAGCGGTTGGTCGTAATGGAGAGCGTACGAGCCGAGTCGTGATCTATTCCAGCAGGAGATGACACCGAGCAACCGCCGTCTCGCGATACTGTCGCCATTGCACCTGCCGCGATCGTCGTGCGATCCAGCCGCGTCGAAGAGGCTGCGACTGTCGCAGCAAGAGGCAGACCGCTTGGAACAGCCGCCAATGTGCGTGCTGCGGCTGGGGCATGCAGCACCCGTCCTGATACAGTCCAACCGGCGAGCGTTGCATCGCTCCGCACGGTTCCGGCGGCAATCAGGTCGGTAATGCGCCAGGCGTCCCGCCGCTCCAGATCGATCAGATCAACGGTCGTATCAACCACTTCTAATTCAAATGACACCGGCGAGGATGCCACGCGGTCACTCTTGGCTAGCCACGGCGCCAGAATATCTTCGATGCCGCTCCCGCCTCGCCGCACTTCTACCATCGCCTCGCCGCCAACAAGCCGCACCGTGCCCAATTGCGTCGGATCAATCGCCAAAGCGACGAGCCCGCGGTCGATCAGCATGCGTTGCACCGTCATGACCACACGCCCCGAGCGATCGCAGAGCACGATATCTCTGTATTCGATCCCACCCAGCCACGTCCACGTGGCCGCGCGGCTCGCCACTCGGCCGTCGATCCCTCGAAATGCGGCCTCCAGCGGCCGGTCTCGCAGGTGCGTGAGCACCAAAACCGTGGGCGCAATCCACGCAACCCCACCGCACACGGCCAATGCCGCCAACGAGAAGACGGCCCACCGTCGCCGCGGCCGCCCTGCGCCTCTGAGTGATCGGGAATATCGCGTCACCATAAGCCGCGCAGTATAGAAGTCAGCCATCGTTTTTTTGAAGGCGAGAATTGATCCGGTGGAAGTCTGCCCATGTGTCGACATCACAAAATGAGTCGCCGTCTGGATCAACAGCGGCTATTTCTGCTTCGCACACAAAACACACAGCCGCCGGATCGGCAGCGTGGATCTGCTCCAAAAGGCCCCGGGGATCGCGGCGGCCACTGCCTAG
>CAIRDU010000549.1 GCA_903877395.1 uncultured Planctomycetaceae bacterium | reverse complement strand
GATTCGGGGTCTGGAGTTTTCACGATCGGAGCTGACGACGGCGCAGAAGAAACCACCGTCGATGGCCAACTCTATCACGCTGTAGATGGGGAGCCGTTTGTTCCGCTGTGCGATGTTGGCAAGAGCAATTACGTTGGCGTTTACGGCACCACCGAAGTGGATGAGTCACCGGCAGAGGGCAACGGCATTTTCTTTCGGAACAGTCGCGTTGCCTTTCACAACATTCTGGATGGCACGAGCCATACTGTCATGATTGGCGAACGCCATGCAAAATATGGCTGCAGCACGTGGGCTGGGGTGGTGGCAGGCTCCAAGGCGCAGCGAGTAAGAAATGTTGGTGTCGGCGATCACACACCCAACCATCCCGAGCACCACTTTGACGATTTCACGAGCCAGCATCCCGCCGGCGTCCATTTTTTGTTTGGGGATGCCTCGGTGCGTCGCCTGAACGACTCCATTGACGAATCCGTCTATCAATCGCTCTGCACCCGGCAGGGGGGAGAGCCGTCGGGTGGCGGTGAGTGACGTCCGGCGGCCGCCAGCAGGCCGACCGGAGCAGCCAACGGCCCCGCCCCACATTCCAAGGCAAAGGCCGCCGACTTGCCCCAAGACGGGTGGGCTTGGCGGCCCAAGCCTTGATGGCTGGCCCAGCGGAAAAAGGCCTTAAAAAAATCTGCGCCCGCGAAGTTAGCGGCCGGGGCAGCGTACGGTTTAGGGAGAGACGCGGAAGTGTCCGGACAGTCCGAGGCTTTCCAAAGTTGGCCCCACCCCCCTGCCGATACTGTCAATCTCGTCCGGCTCTTTCTTGTTTTTTTGGCAGATGGTGGCCTTGTCTGGTTCCACCCCATTGATGTGAGGAGATCCACAGTGATCGCACACGCAAAACAGTTCCAACCACGCCGGGCTTCACAATCCGCATCCCAGTCGAGTTTCGAGCGGAGATTTACTTCGGCCGACTTCCATCCCAAGCCTGCCGCTGAAAAGCCTTCTGACGCCGAACGCAAGTCCATTCTGAGTGCCCGCCGGTTGAACTTTTTTGCCCGGCCGATCGAATTTATCCCGTGCCGCCAATTCTTTCGTCCAAACGCTGAGAAACTGGCCACGGTGCCCCCCCACGATGCCAGTGTGCCGTTGCACATCGATACCGCTGGTCCCAAGATTTACGGCTCGGCGAACCAGGCGCTGACGCCCTACTTGGCCAGCCTCTACCAAACGCGTCTGATCTCAAAAGATGAAGAGCAGTTTTACTTTCGCAGAATGAATTGGCTGAAGTTTCGAGCTGCCAAGGTTCGGAAAAAAATGAATGCCCGGCGAGCCACACTCAAGCAGATTGATCGGGCCGAAGGCTGGCTTACTGAGGCCGAGACGGTGAAGGCGATCCTCGTCACGTCAAACCTCCGGCTGGTGGTGTCGATTGCAAAGAAGTTTGTGGACATCACCAATTCATTTGAAGAGCTCGTGAGTGATGGAAATGTGGCCCTCATGCGAGCGGTCGAGAAATTTAACTTTGCTCTCGGCAATCGCTTCAGCACGTACGCCACATACGCCATTCAACGTCACTTCTATCGAATGTCGCAAAAAGGCCGCCAGTTGCGCACCCGGTTTGTGTGCGACGACGAATCGTTGCGTTCCAAGCCCTCTGATCCACCCAACGCCGACTCCTGCTCGCCAGCGCAGATCGACGTGCTCAAGCAATTGTTTGGCCAGTTTCTTTCCGAATTGGAGCCTCGAGAAAAGCAGATTGTCGTGGCCCGCTTTGGGTTTGACGGCAATCCGCCCCGCACGTTCCGAGAATTGGGCGTAGAAATGGGCGTATGCAAAGAGCGGATCCGCCAAATTCAAGGCCTCGCCATGACGAAACTGCGCGAGATGGCCTCCAAATCCAAACTGGAGCAGACGGTGGATAACTGGCTGTAGTCCTTGAACACTGGCTCGATAGCATCGCCAGTTATGCGCCACGACACGAGGAAGCACGAAAGAACTACAGCATGCCTGAGTTAACTCCTCAATCCGCTTTGCAACGGGTGCTGCTCCTCGGAGCCTACGGTGGTGTTGGCTCAGCACTGGCCTCGTTGCTCGTGGCCAATGGCCATCAGGTTTTTCTAGCTGGCCGCGATGCCAGCCGCTTGCAGGAATTGTCTATCCAGCTAGGGATGCCGTATGGCCTCGTGGATGCCACAGACCCAGATGCAATCGATGCCTGCGCCGACGTGGCGACAGCCTCGCTGGGCAGCCTGACGGGGATCGCAAATTGCGTGGGCTCACTGCTGCTCAAGCCCGCGCATCTGACATCCACCGCCGACTGGAATGCCACGCTAGGGGCCAATCTGTCCAGTGCCTTTGGCTGCGTGCGGGCAGCTGGGCGGCTGCTCCAGGCCGACGGCGGATCAATCGTGCTGGTGTCGAGCGCCGCGGCACGAGTGGGCCTTGCCAATCACGAGGCGATCGCAGCGGCCAAGGCGGGGGTCATTGGCCTGATGCGCTCGGCTGCTGCCACCTATGCCCGGCAAAAGATTCGGTTCAACGCAGTGGCTCCTGGACTGGTGCGAACGCCGCTGACAAAGGGGCTTGTCTCGAGCGAGTTAGCAGAAAAGGCCTCGCTGGCAATGCACCCGCTGGGGCGGTTGGGCGAGCCTGAAGATGTGGCCCGGGCCATCGCTTGGCTCTTGGATCCGGCTCAAGGCTGGATTACCGCGCAGGTGATTGGCGTGGATGGCGGACTGGCCGATGTGCGGGGGCGGCCGGGTTGAGGCTTCCGAAATGCTGCCAAACCGCTTATTCTGTAGGGCATGAAAACAAATACCCCCACTGCGGCTCCTACGTTTCGTCTTTGGCTGATGATGGTTTTGGAATTTGCGATTTGGGGCGCATGGCTGCCACTTATCTGGGGCTACATGGGCAAGGATGGCCTAGCCTTCACCGACACGCAGATCGCCTGGGTGGGCAGTGCCTTCGCTATCGCCTCGATCGTGGGGATTTTCTTTTCCAGCCAGTTTGCCGACCGGACGTTCGCCGCCGAGAAATTCATGGCCGCGAGCCATTTGGTAGGCGGCCTGTCGATCCTCGGCATGTACTGGGCCAAGGACTTTCCCACATTCTTTGGACTCATGCTCGTGCACTCGCTTTTTTATGTGCCGACGATTTCTGTTTCCAACTCGATCGCGTTCACGCACATGAAGAACGCCCAGAAAGAATTCGGCGTCGTGCGCATGGGTGGCACGATCGGCTGGATCCTCGCGGCTTGGCCGCTGTACTTCATCCTGCAAGGGAAATCTGGCGCAGAAGCAGTGACCGCAAGCCGCTCCATCTTTCTTGTGTCAGGCATCACGTCGCTTGTGTTGGCAGCCTTCAGCCTCACGCTGCCGCACACGCCTCCCAAGCCTGCGGCGCCTGGCGACGGCGGCTTTGCCTGGCTCAAAGCGGCCCGCCATCTGGCCAGGCCCTATTTGCTGGTGCTCTTTCTGGTCACGTTTGTCGATGCTGTCATCCACAACGGCTACTTCGTGATGGCAGGCGACTTCCTCGGCAGTCAAACAGTGGGCATCAAACCCGAATGGATCATGCCGGTGATGAGCATCGGCCAAGTAGCGGAAATCATCACGATGGCTGCGCTGGGCACAGTGCTGGCACGGTTAGGGTGGAAGACAACCATGATTCTCGGCATTCTCGGCCATGCAGCCCGCTATGCCGTATTTGCCTTCATGCCAGAAAACCAATCTCTGATCATCGCGGTACAGGTGCTGCACGGTATCTGCTACGCGTTTTTCTTTGCTACGCTCTACATCTTCATCGACGCCGCATTTCCCAAGGACGTGCGATCCAGTGCTCAAAGCCTGTTCAATCTCTTGGTGCTGGGCCTAGGCGATCTGGTGGCGAAGTGGCTGTTTATTCCCCTGCGAAGCCAGCTCACCGTGGACGGCGTCACCGACTACCGGCAGCTCTTTGTGGTGCCTATGTTTCTGGCGCTGGCCGCCGCAGCGATCCTGCTGATCGCCTTCTGGCCGCCGCGATCGCTGGCCGTTGCTTCCAACGATTCCGATGAACTGCCTGCCCGCTGATCCATTGCCTGCAGACTGTTGACCCATTGCCTATGCAATGCGATGAACAAACGGAACGAATGCCCACGCCTGCCCTTCATGCCCTTCATGCCCTTCATGCCCTTTAAGAGGAGCTCTCCATTGCCACCCACCGATCCCATCCGCACGTTGCCAACGGCCGATCCTTCGGGCCCATTGGATTCGATTCATCACGTAGCCATCGCTGTTGAGAATGTGGGCGTAGCGGTGGAGTGGTATCGCAAACATTTTCGCTGTGAGATTGGTTATCAGGACGATACCTGGGCGCTGCTGCAATTCGGCAATACTCAATTGGCGCTCGTGATTCCGGCTCAGCACCCACCGCACATCGGCTTCATCCATTCCAAAGCCGAGGCATTTGGAAACTTAAAACTCCACCGCGACGGCACTCGGAGTTGCTACGTGGCCGATCCGTCGGGCAATCCCGTTGAAGTGCTGGCGCCGATTGAGCCTTGAAATTTGATCAAAACAGAACGAAAATAGGCTAAAATCTATCTTGCGTCGGTGCCCTAAGGGCTCCTAGTCTTCCCACTCCCTCCTCCGTTGGATGCGGGGGAACCCGAGCGGGAGAATTGCCGATGACAATTACACTTAAAATCCTTGCCGACCAACTCGGCGGCACGCTTTTTGATGCCGCTGGAGCCGCCACGGGCGACGCTCAACGGCAGCAGATCATCGGCGCAGCCACGCTCGAAACGGCTGGCCCCCAAGACATCACCCTCGTCGACTCCGTCGATAAAATACATCTGCTTGGGAAAAGCCTCGCAGGCGCCGCGATCGTGCCGCCGGGTTCTGGCCCGCTGGACCGCCCAACGATAGAAGTGCCCGATGTGCATCGGGCATTTGCTACGGCGATTATTGGCTTCCGGCCACCGCGACTTGCTCAGCGATGTGGCGTAAGCCCGCTGGCCATCGTGGACCAGACCGCGAGGATCGCGGCGGATGTGGATATTCATCCGTTGGCCACCGTCGGTCAGGATGTGGAGATTGGTGTCGGAGCGATCATCCACTCCGGCGCCAGGATCATGGCTGGTTGCAGGATCGGAGCAGGTACGATCATTTTTCCCAATGCGGTGCTCTACGAAGACACTCGCGTTGGCAAGCGTTGCCTCATTCATGCTGGCGCCACAGTGGGAGCCTATGGATTTGGGTACAAGATTGTGGATGGTGCCTATGCGATATCCGCCCAACTCGGCTGGGTCGATATTGGAAATGATGTAGAGATTGGCGCCAGCACGACCATTGACCGGGGCACCTACGGACCAACAATGATTGGCAACGACACAAAGATCGACAACCTTGTCATGATCGCGCACAACTGCCGACTTGGGGAGCACAACATGATCTGTTCGCAGGTGGGCGTGGCGGGCAGCACCACCACCGGCGATTGGGTCGTGATGGCTGGGCAATGCGGCGTACGCGACCATGTGCACATCGGCGACGGAGCAATTCTCGGGGCGCGGTCGGGGGTTTCCAACGACGTGCCACCTCGCACTACCGTGCTGGGCGAGCCAGCCATTGAACTGCGGGAGAGAAAACTGCAGTTAGCCACAATCAGCAAGCTGCCAGAAATGCGAAAAACACTCAAGCAACTCGCTGCACGCGTCGAGGCACTGGACCGCCTTCACACCAACCCCAGCGCCGAAGCCGCCTGACGCTCTCCCTCCATACATGCACCACAACACGCACGCACTCGCGGGGGAAACCATCGGTATCTTGGCCGGTTGGGGCCGATTTCCTCTGGCTGTAGCAGAAGCCATTCACCGACGAGGTGGCCGCACGGCCGTGCTCTCGATCCGCGATCATGCCGATGCAGCGATGGAACTATTGGCCGACGAGTATGGCACCGTGGGCGTGGCAGAGATCGGTAAAGCAATCGATTTTTTTCGTCGCCACGGAGTGCGTCGCGCCACAATGGCTGGCAAGATTCACAAAACGAAGCTCTTCGCAAGGGGTGCGTGGGTGCGCCATCTGCCCGACTGGCGTGGGCTGCAAACATTCTGGCCGCATTTTATCAGTCGTCGCCGAGATAATCGCGACGACTCCCTTTTGCAAGCGATCACCAACGCGATTGAAGCCGGCGGCGTACACATCTGCCCCGCGACCGACTTTGCTCCAGAACTCTTGGCCGGCGGCGGAGTGCTCGCGGGCAGACCACTGTCGTTGTCGGAACAATCCGATATAGCGTTTGGCTGGCGGCTGGCAAAGGCGCTGGGCCAACACGATATCGGGCAAACGGTCGTCGTCAAAAATAGGGCGCCGCTGGCCTTGGAGGCCATCGAGGGCACAGACGAATGCATCCGTCGCGCCGGCAGGCTCTGCGGCTCTGGCGGTATGGTCATCGTGAAAGTGGCCAAGCCGCAGCAGGATCTCCGGTTCGACATGCCAACGATTGGCATCGGCACGCTTGAATCGTTGCGAGCCGCTGGTGGGCGAGTGCTGGCAATTGAGGCTGGCCGAACCATTCTTGTGGATGCCGATCGGCTTTCTAGTTTTGCTATGCGGAGCGGTGTCACCATCGCCAGCTTCTTTGACGATGCAGGTGAGGCTCTCATGCGGTCGGCGGCTCGAGATGTAGCCTGAGTGTGGGCTTTGGCACGGTGCCGACGAAACCGCTATCGTGTATTCACATACGGTTTGTGACTCAGCCATAGTACGTGTCACGTATGCCCGGCTGGCGGGATCGTTGGCGAGGATGGCGTAGAAGCAATGCCACAATGGCTCCATGCGTTTCAATGAATGCAACCACTCAACCGCCGCGATCCTGCCGTCCACGCCTTGCAACGGGCGTAGTCGCTCTGGCTTGGATGCTGCTGGTCGGCATGGCACAGGCACAACAAAGCGATATCGAGCCACTGGCCATCGATGCGGCGATTGAACAGACCGCCCCGATTGTGCCCCAACTCACCCACTTCATGGGCCGCGAGATCGCGCAGACGATGCATTTCACGGGCGCTCCGTGGCTGGTCCGCGAGAGCCGCCAGCGAGAGGAGGATTGTCGGTTGCTTCTGGATGCCTTGGCAATCCAGCCCGGGCAGACCGTCTGCGATATGGGCTGCGGCAACGGATTTTACACGCTTGAATTGGCCAAGCTCGTCGGGCCTCGTGGGCTTGTCTACGCCGTTGATGTGCAGCCGCAGATGCTCGGATTCTTGGCTCGCCGCGCAGCCGAGGAACACCTCACAAACATCCGGCTTGTGTTGGGCACGCCGAATGACCCCCGCTTGCCCAAGGGGCAAATTGACGTCGTGTTATGTGTTGATGTCTACCACGAGTTCGCGGACCCAGAGACGATGCTCGCGAAAATGCGGGAAAGTTTGTCTGTGGGTGGCCGACTCGTCTTGGCAGAGTTTCGCGGCGAGGATCCCACCGTTCCGATCAAACCGCTTCACAAAATGACCAAAGCACAGGTGCGTGCCGAATTGGGGCCGGCTGGATTTGAGTGCAACCAGGAATTTGATCGACTGCCTTGGCAACACTTGCTCTTTTTTGGGGTCCGCAGCGAACCATAAGCCGAACCATGTCGTGCGAGCCGAATCAGCCGATGTGGAATCCAAGCAGCGACGTGGTTTCGCTTCGGGCTTGTAGGAGAGGGTGACGTCTCCCGGCGACGTGAAGTTCGCTAGGCATCAGGCCTGCCCCAACATCACGTCTGATCGCAAACTCACCGCCCAGCCTTCGCCAATCGTTTCCAAACGCAAACGACCCGCAAGCGTTTCGCTGTTCATCCGCACAACACATTCCGTGGCGGCTGTCAGATCGACTGCGTCGCTCGAGAGCAGATCAAATGTGCCTGCGGCCATCCGCCTAGCAGATCCTCGGCCCCCTGAAATCTCGCCTTCAATGTGATCCAACCACGCCAGACGGTGCGGCACAATTTCCATCCCCGCGACGCACGGACCGCCTGCCTGCGGCACGTCCATCAGCCGCCACGTTCGGCATGCTTCGCCAGCTTCCAAGAGCAGATCGAAGTGCCGACCGAGAGGATCGTCGGGGGCGGCGATGTGTTCGAGGAGTGCGAAGCGGGGCATGGCAAAAGAGGCATCACAAGAAAGAGAAAGCGAACGCTGTTTAATACTCGCTACCAGACTCAGTTCCGACCACCGGCGCGCCCGGCAACACAAGCGGCTTTGGCCTGTGACGCACCGCGCGGCGGGCGTTTTCATCCTTGAGGCGTTCTACAACGGCATCGAGGCTCATCGCGCCTAAGTCGCCGTCGAGCCGGTCTCGCAGGCTGACAGTGCCCGCCGCCTCATCCCGAGGACCACAGACAACCATGCATGGGATCAGTTCCAACTGCGCCGTCCGCACCTTTGCGCCGAGCTTCTCGGCAGCTAGGTCGAGCCCCACTCGCAAGCCCGCTGCCTCCAATCGAGATTGGACAAGCCTTGCGTATCCTTCGCTCTTCTCGCTCACCGGCAGCACCCGCACCTGCTCCGGCGCCAACCACAGCGGAAAAGCACCGGCGAAGTGTTCGATGAGCACGCCGATAAAGCGTTCCATTGAACCCAGCGGTGCCCTATGGATCATCACAGGTTGGTGCCGACCGTTATCGGTGCCAATGTATTCCAAATCAAATCGCTCAGCACTGGGCAGATTGTAGTCGAGTTGCACCGTGCCAAGCTGCCACTCTCGACCCAGCGAATCATTGACGACGAAATCGATCTTCGGACCGTAAAAAGCTGCTTCTCCCGGTTCAGGCTCGCAGCCCGGCAGGTTCATCCGACGGGCTACGCGTTGAATCGCAGCCTCCGCCTCGTCCCATCTCGCAGGCGGCCCGACATACTTGTCGCTTGTAGGATCGCGGAACCCCAACCGCACGCGGAAATGATCGAACGCCAGACTCTCCAGCACTTTGAGCGTGAAATCGATGCAGCCAGCCACTTCCTCTTCAACCTGCTCAGGCATACAGAATATGTGGGCATCGTCTTGAGTAAAGCCTCGCACCCGGGTCATACCGCCCAACTCCCCCGACTGCTCATAACGGTAGACGGTGCCAAACTCGGCCAGCCGTAGCGGCAGCTCCTTGTAGCTTCGCGGCCTCGCTTTATAAATCATCGTGTGGTGCGGGCAGTTCATCGGTTTGAGGAGATACTGCTCGTCTTCGCTCATGACAATCGGCTTGAATTGGCTGTCGGCGTAATAGGGATAGTGGCCGGATATCTTGTAGAGATCCACCTTGCCGATGTGCGGCGTGTAGACCGGCTGGTAGCCGCGTTTTGTGAGTTCCTCTCGCACAAACGATTCCAGTACGCCTCGCACAACCGCTCCCTTGGGCATCCAGAGCACAAGGCCCTGGCCAACCAACGGACTGGTTGTAAAAAGATCCAGTTGCTTGCCGAGCACGCGGTGGTCGCGTTTCCTTGCTTCCTCCATCGCGAGTAAGTGCGCGTCCAGATCTGCCTGTGTAAACCATGCTGTGCCGTAGAGTCGCTGGAGTTGTTCGCGCGAGGCATCCCCTTTCCAATAGGCTCCGGCGATGCTTGTGAGCTTGACGGCGCCAATGCTTCCCGGACTGGGTAGATGTGGTCCGCGGCACAGATCAACAAATTCGCCCTGCCTGTAAAATGACAGCGTCTGATGATCGGCCAAGCCCGTCTGGATGTGTTCGACCTTGAGCGGTTGCTTAAGATCTCGCACGATCTCGACGGCTTTGTCGCGAGGCACTTCAACTCGCTCAAAGGCTTCGTCGTCTGCGATGATTTTTTTCATCTCAGCCTCAATGGCCGGCAGGTCCTCGTCGGTGATCGGACGGCTGGCCCGCATGTCGTAGTAAAAGCCCGCGCCAACTGTGGGCCCAAACGCCAGTTCAACGTCGTCGAACAGACGCATCACCGCGCGGGCCATCACGTGTGCCGCCGAATGCCGCATAACGGAAAGGGCCTTTGAGTCGCCGGCGTGCAGCCATTCGATCGCACTGTCGCCATCGGTTGGGAGCACCGCGTCGAGTCCAACTGTCTGGCCATCGAGCACGGCTGCGATTGGCCGGCTACGTTTGGATTTTTCAGAACCGCCTCCGCCGCTGGCTTGAGACCCCCCAGTGGCCCCAGTATCTGCGGCAATATCAGCCACGCGTGCACCAGGGAGATATTCATGAACAACGCCATTGGGAAAGTGAACGGTAGGCATGGTGGTGCTGTCGGGTGGTCTCAAATGGGGAATAGAAAGCAGGTGCGATTGCAAAGTATCCGGACGGGCGTGCCAGCCACAAGAGCATCTCATCCGCTACGCACAACGCTGGCTTGACTGTCGACGGGCTTGGCGCGACACTACAGGAACCATCTGCGCGGGCGATTAGCTCAGTTGGTTAGAGCACTAGCTCGACAAGCTAGGGGTCACAGGTTCGAGCCCTGTATCGCCCACTGTCCGTTTGTACACTACCTCTGCTTTCACGGGTGAAACTGTGATAACTCCGGGCAAGCGATCGGTTTCTATTCCGTCTTGCGATTCTGTGAGATTCCTTGCGGGAGCCTGCTGCGTCGGATTTTGCGCTGTCGCTGCGTCAGATTTTCTGCCGGCATTGACGACGGCCTCGAGGTGATGATTGCGGGCCTGCAAGTAGTGGGCCGCTGCGATCGCTGGAGAGTGTCCCAGCCATGCTGCACGCTCGTGGGCAGGGTGCTTCTCCACCCAATCCATTTCGCATGAG
>CAIRDU010000548.1 GCA_903877395.1 uncultured Planctomycetaceae bacterium | reverse complement strand
GTGGCAACGCAGTGAGCACCATCCCAGAGGATTGCCTTGCCACGCTTACGGGCATCGACAGTTGGGTGCGACAGGGAGGCAGGCTTGTGTTCGTTGCAGGAGAGTGCGCCCCGATGCTCGTCGATGCTCAGCCAGCAGCAGCCGCGTGGTTGCCCGGACCGATCGGCCACCCAGGCGGCATTGCTCGCATGGTGCCGCTACGGCGTTTGACTGCGATTGAGACGTATGGCCGAGCCAGCCGCCCACTTGAAAAAAATGCAACCAGTAGCCTGCAGGTGCCGCTCTTAGCAAATGTGAGCCAACTTGACGGAGTGATCGAGGCCTTTGCGGGCAATGCTCCCACCGATCTGCCGTTGGTTGTACGCACCGCTCACGGCTTTGGCACAATCACGTGGATCGGCATCGATATCGACCAGGGGGCGTTTCGCACATGGCAAGGCACCGACACGCTGCTGGTGGAACTGCTCGGAGGTCGACTGCGCACGGCCGCTTCCGGTAGGGCAGGGGAGATGCATTTGGGCGTGCCCGATCTGGCCGCCCAATTGCGTATGGCCATCGACCAGTTTGTGGGTGTGCAGGCTGTCCCATTTGAACTCATCGTTGGCCTAGCCATGCTCACCATCGGCTGCCTCTACCCCCTTGACTGGTGGCTGGTGTCGCGATGGGGCGGCCGGCCGTGGCTGGCGTGGATTTCACTGCCGGTGCTCGTGGCGCTCTTAAGCAGTCTGGCGTGGACCACTGCCAGCCGCTGGAAGGGGGATGCTTGGGAAGTGTCTCATGCCGAGATCATCGACATTGATGCGACCAGCCGGCTCGTGCGTGCTGCGGCATGGGCTGGCGTCTGGTCGCCGGCAAACGCATCGCTTGACGTTGGTGCAACGCCAACGCTCGGGGCAGTCCAATCGGCCGTTGAAGCCCCATTGCAAGCGGCTGCATGTGGCCTTGTGGATGGCTCGGTAGAGAGTGCTGTTTCGTGGTGCGCCGATTCCGGTCGCAGTATCGGCAGCACCGACGCCGCCATGCCGCACCCGTCGCTGGCCACAGAAAACTATGGTTACGGCGCATCGCTGGCCTCGCTTGTAGGAGTACCGATCGCCGCGTCGTCCAGTCGGCTCTTTGAGTTGCAGTGGACTGCACGAGCCGAAGGATCGCCGGCGACGGTGAGCCTCGATATCAACGCGCAGGGTACGCTGCGAGGGGGCATTGCGCATCACCTGCCATTTCCTCTCTCCCAGTGCGTGCTCGTTCACGCCGGATGGCTCTATGAAATTGGCCGGCTTGCGACTCATCAGCGATACGAACCGGATACCGGCCGTGGGCCTCGATCGCTGACAGGCGCCCTCACTCATCGGGCCGCCAGCCGGGAAAATGATGTCGCTATCCGCTGGGACACATCCAGCGTGGATACCGCACGCATTCTTGAAATCGCAGGGTTCCACGCGGCCGTTGGTGGCCGTGGCTATACGTCGCTTGAGTCTGGCAGGCTGGAGCGGATCGATCTCTCGCCGCTACTGAGAGTGGACCGCGCCGTACTCGTTGGCTGGGGGCCAGCAGGCACCGCATGGAATACCAGTTGGAATGAATCGGGTTGCGAAGCGTTTGGCGGCGGAAGCCTTGTGGAATCGCAAGGCCCGTCGCTGTGGCGTATTGTCGTAGCGATCGGACCAGCCAACACGGAGCCGTTGCCATGATCGAAACCATCGACCTAACGAAAAAATATGGCGACTTCTTCGCCCTAGAGTCGCTCAACCTCAAGCTCGAAAAAGGGGATCTCTTCGGCTTTATCGGCCCCAACGGCGCCGGCAAGACGACCACCATTCGAATCCTATCCACACTCCTAGCGCCAACATGGGGCGAGGCCTACGTCTGTGGCCACTCGATTTACACCCATCCTCGCGAGATCCGCCGTGCGATCGGCTACATGCCCGACATCTTCGGCGTGTACGACGACATGCGAGTGATCGAATACCTGGAATTCTTTGCCGCTGCTTATCGGATTCACGGCAAGGAGCGGAGGCGGGTGGCCGAGAAGTCGCTCGAGTTGGTGGATCTGACGGTGAAGCGAGACGAACTTGTCACGAGTCTTTCTCGCGGAATGACGCAGCGATTGGGCTTGGCTCGCGTGCTCCTGCACGACCCGCAGGTGCTGCTCCTCGACGAACCCGCCAGCGGCCTCGACCCACGTGCCAGAATCGAGATGCGCAACCTGTTGCGTCGGTTGCAGGGCCTCGGCAAAACGATTCTCGTTTCCAGCCACATCCTGCCGGAGTTGGCCGACATCTGCAACCGCGTGGGCATCATCGAATACGGCCGACTGCTGGCCTGCGGGAACGTCCAAGACCTCTTGGCGCAGGTGCGCGGCAGGCCAGTCATCCGGTTGCGAGTCGTTGGCCCGCAAGAACTGGCAGCCAAGGTGTTGGAAGATACCCCCGAGGCGGCTGGCGTGAGCGTGCGGGACGGGGAGATTCTGGTGGCATTGGCCGACGGCGTGCAGGACCATTCTCCGCTGGCAGCCCGCCTCATTGCCGCAGGCCATCAACTCCTCTCGATGCGAGAATCGGAGGTCAATCTCGAGACGGCCTTTCTGGAACTCACGAAAGGCACGCTGGGCCGACAGCCGTTGTCAGCAGAAACTGGTTCGGCTTCCTGATGCGGGGTCTGGCTGATTTTTTGTTTTCCATCCCCTTTGTTCCCCCCTCCCAGTTGACGCCAAGGCGATAGACTGAAGCGACCCCATGTGGCTGGTTGCCCAAGGACGCTTTTGTGAGGAGGCACTGTCTGGATATGACCGTTCGTAACACACAGTTTTCGTCGGATACAGTTTCAGCACGCAGCGTGCTCGCTGTGGCGTGCCTCTGTTTCTTGTGGGCCCTCGGCAGTCCAAGAGCCGTGGCTCAAGCGGTGGCCGAACCACTGCAGACTCCCACAGCATTATCCTCTCCGTCTCCGGCCAGAGCAGATGATGTCACGACTGGCCTGAACACCCCCGAGGGCACGCTGGGGTATGCCCTTGGCCTGCGGATCGGGGCTAGGATTACAGCCGACTTCAAGGCGCAACATGCCCCGATCAATCCGGAGGCACTGGCCCGCGGTCTGGCCGATGCCATCCTTGGCAGGAAGCCACTTCTGGGCGAGGAGCAACTCTCGCAGGCGCTTGAGGTATTTGAAAAAAAAATGCAAGAGCAGGAACTCGCGTTTGGTCGCCGAATGGCAGAAGTGGCGAAGGTCAACAAGGTCAAGGCGGCAGCATTTCTTGAGGCCAATGCTGGAAAGAAAGGCATCGTCTCGCTGCCCAGCGGCTTGCAGTATGAGGTGCTCAAGACGGGCGCAGGCCCCCAGCCGCAGCCCGCAGACTCCGTCTCGACGCACTACCGCGGCACGCATGTGGATGGAACCGAATTTGACGGCACCGATCCCAAGGGCGAGCCAGCCATCTTTCCACTGCGAGGTGTGGTGCCGGGCTGGCAGGAGGCGATTGTGATGATGAAAGTGGGTTCGAAATGGAGGCTCTTTGTGC
>CAIRDU010000547.1 GCA_903877395.1 uncultured Planctomycetaceae bacterium | reverse complement strand
TCGGGGGGTTGGTGTTCTTAGGGATCTCGCTCTTGGTATTTCTCTTGGCCAATGTCATCGCCACCAGGCCCCAACGCGACGATCTGGCCGGTGCTGCGTCGGCCACGCGACTGGAAGCAGGCGATGCCGAAATCAATGCCGACCAACTCACTCGGCTCGGCCCAGGCTACCCCCTCCTCTTTCTGCTTCCGCAGATTTCGACACAACGTATTTTCTCGCCGACCGCCGACGCATCGGACAACACCGATGCCCGCGACACCAACCGACGAGTCGTGCACGAAAACACAGCCCGCGTAATGGCCATCCTCTCTCAGTTGGCCATTGTGGCTGGGATGATCGTGATCGGCTGGCTGCACTTTGAAAATGCGAAACTCGGGATCGCTGCGGCGGTCCTCTATCTGCTTCTGCCCTACACGGCCATCATGACCGGGCGAGTGGATCACGTGCTGCCCGCGGCATTGATTGTCTGGGCCGTTGCGGCCTACCGACGGCCGCTCGTGTCCGGCGGCCTCATTGGCTTGGCCATTGGCACGATTTACTATCCAGTTTTCCTGCTACCGCTGTGGTGCAGTTTCTATTGGGAGCGAGGAATTCGCCGGTTTGTGCTGGGCATCGCCACAGCGATTCTGCTGCTGGTCATCGGACTGTGGCTTACCTCGCCCGATGCCGGCGTATTTACAGGTCAATTGCGTCAGATGTTCGGCTGGATTTTCCCCAACGAAGTGTTGCTGGAGGGATTTTGGGCGTTGCCTTCCAACGATGCCGTGTTTCGACTTCCCGTGTTGGCCGCTTTCATTGCCATGATCGCCACACTGGCCATCTGGCCAGTGCCGAAAAATCTAGGCACGCTTTTAAGTTGCTCAGCAGCAGTGCTGCTGGGTAGCCAATTTTGGAAAGCCCACAACGGAGGGCTTTTTATGGCCTGGTACCTGCCGATACTCTTGCTCGTAGTCTTCAGACCAAACCTTGAAAATCGCGTGGCACTGCTGGTGCTCGGTGCCGAGTGGTTTCCAAAGCGACGCGCCGCTGGCTCAAAACCCGCCGTCTGATTTTTTGACGCCCCGCCGAAGATCGAAGTCGGGCAGAGAGTCGCGGTTGGCCAGCCACGCCCGCCACGCCGCTATATTCCACTCAAAATTTACGCCGGTGAGCGTTACCAGCGATTCGAGTACACGGTCATTTTTCGCGACGACTTTGACTCGCTTCGCACCACCTCCCATAGAGAGGCCGCCGCCTGCGGGCGTGAACGTGGCGCTCGTGGAACCCTCGGGAGTACCATCGCCTACAACGACTGTGTGCTCGGTCTGAAGGGCATTGATAAGCGGCCCCACCGCCGAAGATGCTCCCAGCCTCCCGAGTGCTTCAGCCGCGCGGTTAATCCGGGCGTTGTCTACTCCCGAGAGGGCCGCCACAAGCGACGGCACCGCCACGTGCGACCCACCTGCCAGCAGACGCTCCGTGGCTGCGATCCGTGTTTCTGGATCTGGGTGATCGACGGCTACAGCGATCAAAATAACCGCAGCATCACTGGAGCGAATTCGAGACAACGCCTCAACATACAGGCTTCGCACTCGCCAGACACCTTCGTTTGA
>CAIRDU010000546.1 GCA_903877395.1 uncultured Planctomycetaceae bacterium | reverse complement strand
CCCCAGCCGGATCCGCTGGCACTGGCGATCGAGGGCCGTGCGATGCTCGATGCTCTGCTTGGCGATGCCGCGAAGGACGCAGCCATTGAACTAACCGTTCTGGTAGATGCCTCGCGACCCCTGAATCTGCCTGCTCATGTGCGGCTTCTATCGGTACCGTTGGGTGCCGAGGTGGACGTGCTCATGCATGAGTCCGCTCTCGCGGATTGGACGATCATCATTGCGCCAGAGACAGCTGGGATTCTGGAATCGCGAGTGGCAGCGGCGCGGACTGCCGGAGGACGGGTGGCCTCACCCGGAACCACATTCCTAGCGATGGCGGCAGATAAGCTGGCAACCCTCTGCGCACTGGCAGCCGCCGGCGTTGCTGTCCCGGCTGGATCGACGCTTGCCGCAGGGGAGCCCCTGCCGATCGGCTTTTATCTGCCAGCAGTTCGCAAGGCCCGTGCGAGCGCCGGTGGCGATGGACTGGCAATCGTTCGGTCGCACGGCCAAACGTCGCCGGCCCATCAGGAACAACGAGTGGAGGCCTTCGTTGCTGGCACGCCCGTGGGCGTGTCATGCCTGTGCGGATCTGGCGGCGTGTATCTCTTGCCGCCAGTACAGCAGCGATTCTCCTCTGGAGATACTCCTGAATATCTGGGTGGCATTCTGCTCCTTGACAAAGCAATGCGCCACCGTGCCGAGCGACTGGCCCACCGTGCGGTTGCCGCACTCCAATACGCTGCCAACGATAACAGGCCAGGCCCTGCAGAAGAGCGTGCCGCTGCTCTGGGCTGGGTAGGAGTCGACATGATCCTAGGAGATCGCGAGGATGGTTGTGGTGATCGGGTGCTGGAGGTCAATCCACGGCTGACAACATCGTTCGCTGGGTTGCGCCATCTGTTTCGCTCAAGTCTCATGCGGGCGATTCTAGATGTGGCCTCCGGACAGTTGCCGGAATTAACGCTGGCCGAGGCAGATGCCTGCCGGTCAATTGATTTTGAAAAGTCTGGTGATGTGCGGGTGAGCCATGGATGAATCGAGCAACGCTCCGTCCCTCGCCTCGCAGGGTGCCGCACAGGTGTGCGATTCAACAGTGCTTGCCATCGACGTCGGCGGCGCAAACATCAAGGTAGCCGATGGACTGGGCTGGGTAACGAATCAGCCTTTTGAGCTCTGGCGGCACTGGCAGGACCTCCCTACGACGCTTGCCAACATCATCAAAGCGTATTCGCCACGCCGGATCGTAGCCACAATGACCGGCGAGATCGCCGATTGCTATCCGTCGCGTTGTGCAGGTGTCTCGCACATCACCGCTTCATTACAGGCCGCCGCACAGGCGTGCGATCCACACGCCGAACTTGGAATCTATCTGCTCGACGGGAGGATCGTGTCACCAGCCGAGGCGATCGCCCAACCGCTGGCTGCTGCAGCCTCGAACTGGCATGCCGTCGCAAGACTGGCAGCAGCCCTCACCGTCACGAACCGAGCCATGCTCATCGACATCGGCTCCACTACAACCGATATCGTGGTCATCCGCGACGGCATCCCCTCGCCGCTGGCTAGCGACGACGTAGGCCGAATGGCCACAGGCGAACTGGTCTACACGGGAGTCGAACGCACCCCAGTGGCAGCTATTGTACGATCACTGCCACTGGCAGGCAGCCGGCATCCCATTGCCAGCGAACTCTATGCACAATCTCGTGATGTATGGATGCTACTCAAAGGTATTCCACCGAATCCGGACTCTCACGATACCGCCGATGGTGGCCCCGCAACACTTGCAGCCGCACGCGGGCGACTGGCCCGGATGCTCTTGGCCAATCCGGACAGCTTTTCAATGACCGAAGCGATTACCGCTGCAGAGTGGTGCGCCAAGGCTCAATGCCGACAGGTGGCTGGCTCGCTGGCACGCGTAGCCCGCAGTGTGGGCTGGCAGCCAACCAGCGTCGTGCTCTCCGGCCACGGCATATGCCTAGCGAGGCGGGCCTTGGCTGCCCTTTGCTGGCAAGTCACAATTGTGTCGCTCTCAGACTCGCTCGGCTGCGATGTCTCGCGTGCGGCTCCGGCCCACGCGTTGGCCATGATCGCCCGAGGGATACTCGCATGAGCTTTCATCGTGACGAGCGACAGGGAAAATGTGTCGGCTGGCTGTCCGGCATCGTGCAGTCCGCGGAGGATTCAGCCCACCGGTCCATCGCTCCATCGCAGCCGCCCGGGCGGCTCATGGTCAAACTGGGTGGTAGCCTGCTCGAGCGAGCAGACTGGCCAGAACTGGTACACCATCTTGTCTGCCACCTGGCTGG
>CAIRDU010000545.1 GCA_903877395.1 uncultured Planctomycetaceae bacterium | reverse complement strand
CGTTGGTAGATGCCTTTCCGAGTCGCAAACCAGCCCGACGCAACCTGTCATCGACATCTTTTTTACTACAGACAAAGACGCTCCCCGATTCCGGCCCTTGGGATGGCTCGCCACAGCATCTATGGGGCGTGGATGTCGATCACGGGGATATCGTCAGCTGAAAAATGCACGATGTCTCGATCGTCATGCACCTGCACGAGGTCGCGGTCGGCCAGTCGGTGGGCGGCCTGCGGGCGGGTGACACGGGCGGTGGTTTGACAGGCTCGCCGATGTGCTCGAGGAGTCGCCTGTGCTTTCGCGGCGGAGTCTCACTGCAACGGCGATGTTTTGCTGAGCGAGCGAGATCGACGGCACGAGCGAGAGCGTCGTTCGGCTTTTGAGCTTCTCGGCTATCAATATGCCCGCGAGCGTTTTACCCGTGCCACAGGATGTAATCGGGGGGGAATATGATGAACGATTTTGTGGTTCCCCCGGCCGGCTCCATCCGGTCACCAGCGATGATCTCGCCGTCACTGCACTCCCTATTCTATTGTACTGCGGCCGCCCCGTCGCCTAACCGTTCGCACGTGCCGAGCTCCCATCCATGAATCACCGGAACGACCAGCACGAGCGGTTCGCTGTGCCACTGCGCAAGACGGTGCGCGTCTTCTGCGCCGGCCACCGCATGCTCCTGCCCATGCAGAACCGACTGCTGAATCCGCAGGCGGTATCGCATTGGCGAGGTTTACCTTGTCGGTGGCTCGATGGGTGGGACCGCCGCGCTGACGTTCGCCGCATTGCACCCGGATATCGTCGCCGGCGTATGCAGCCTGAATGGTACGGCCAACCTCGTCGAGTTCGTCGGGTTCCAAGATGCCATCGCCGCCTCGTTCGGCGGCACGAAGACCGAGGTTCCGGAAGAGTACCGCAGGCGGAGCGCGGAACTGCGGTCGGAACTCCTCACCATGCCGGTGGCCTTCACGACCGGCGGAAAGGACGGCATCGTGCCCCCGCAGAGCGTGCTCCGACTGCACGCGAAACTCGCGGCCGACGGGAGGAAAACGCTGCTCCTTTCATAGGGACGGTAGCGGACATGCTACGAACTACAAAGACACCGTTGCGGCGTTGGAATTCATCCTGCATTTCGACGCGACGGGACGGATAGACGAGCATTCGTCGCTGCAGAGTTTGCCGTCCATGCCGCGGGCTACGCCGATGATGACGCTGGGTTGACCTGCGCTACTGAAAACACCTAGTTGAAAATCTAGTTGAAAACGAAAATCTAGTTGAAAACGAAAATCTAGTTCGGCAACCTCTCAAATGGATCAAAGCTGGGGCAGCGCCCTCTGTGTCAATAAGAGGTGAGACACCTGCTTTTCCCCTATGAGAGTAGAGGGCCAAGAGGGCAGGTCATGGGAGACCAAACGCTATCGGCTTATCACAAGGTTCTGATCCCATCACCTGCTTCCACTGCCGCCGCATTACTTCAGTCATGCCAAGATAGGAATGGTGGGGTTCGCGTGGCTCCACGGGAGGCCTCATTGTCGAGGCGGCCCTCCTCTGTCCCCGGACTGCCCATCAATGACGCAGTCCCCTTTTCTCTGTCGCAATGACAGTTTAGATGGAATACAGTAGCGGTGTGCACATTCGGTTGCGCGGCCCCTTGGCGACGCACGTGCGATCTACGCGAGTGCTGCTGCAATACCCATGACATCCATGACACCCATGACAGATCTGATAGACCTGACACCCATGACAGACAACGCCTCGCCTCTCTTGACGATCGTAGAAAGCCTTGAGCCCGATCGCGTGGTAGTGAAATTGATCGGACTAGCCGATTCGCCTTCTTCGGTGGTGCTGGAGCGAGAATGTCTCCGCCTGAATGCTCTGCGTGCGGCACTGGTCGTGTTTGATTTGTCGCAACTTACATTCATCTCCAGCCTCGCAATTGGCCTGATCGTCTCATTTCGCAAGGGGCAGTCACGACACGGCGGCAAAGCCTTGCTGGAAGGCGTCACCGGATCTGTTGCAGAAGCGCTGCAGCGAACGCGAGTAACGGAATTGTTCGTCTAGGAATTGTTCGTCGAGGAGAATTGTTCGGAAGTGTTCGCCGACGGAGCCACCGCCCGTCGGTTCGACGAGTGGCTTGGCCCCCAAGATCGCGACAAAGATTATTCTGTTCCGCAGTTCGTCTCGAAGTGTGCCATTGGTCAAATTTGTTAACGGATACGACACAGGCCAGCGACGCAAGCGATTCCACCCACGACCAAGCAACGCTCGCCATCGGGTTCCAACAGAACTCTCGCTATGAAAAAAACGAATCTGCTCGATCAAACGACAACTGTTGACGGCAAGCCCATGACGCTTCATGAACACGACGGCGTTGTGATGATCCGCATCGATGGCCAAGAATTGATGTCCACCCGCCAGCATTACTCCGAAGAGAGAATTGCCCAACTGGCGTGCGCTCACATCACAACACAATCCCCCGGCGCAAGCGTGCTGATCGGTGGATTGGGTCTGGGGTTTACGTTGCGTGCGGCATTGAAAAGTCTCGCCGCCGATGCGGCCGTTCTAGTCGCCGAAATCATGCCGGCTGTGATCCAATGGAATCTCAACGCCGAGTACAATCTGGGCCGAGACGCCATGTTGGATCCCCGCGTCGAAATGATTCAAGCCGATGTGGCAGACGTGCTGCACCAGAGTCCTGGGCGATTTGATTCGATCATCCTCGACATTGATAATGGCGCCAGTGGAATGAGCGTGCAATCCAATAGCCGACTCTACGAGGTGGCCGGTCTTCAAATGGCCAAGTCCGCGATCAAAGCCCACGGTTGTCTGGCCGTCTGGTCGGCTAGCGATGACCCGGCCTTCGTTCAACGCATGCGCCAATGTGGGTTCAGAGTCACGGTGGAGAGAGCCCGCACCCACCCCAGTGGTGGCGCTCAAAACGCACTCTTTATTGGCCGCGTGCCCTGAGCCCTCACGCAAGAGAGCGTTTTGCTCGCGAGCATTTCCATCGATAAATACGTGGACGACAAGCCGTGGGCGTGGCTTTAGGAAGGCGTATTTCCTAGCTTTTTTTGACAGGTCGGGTGTCGATGCCTAGAGTGTGCGGAGATTGAACTGCCGACCCCATTCACCATTCCACTCGCGAGGAGTCCACGCCAATGACCACTGCCAAGCTCTTGACGATGCTGCTAACAGGCCTGACCGTCTGGTCCACCGGAGCCATGTTCGCCATGGCCCTTGAGCGGGCTGATCAGGCCTCGCCGCTGACGGGCGAAGTTAAGAAAATCGATGGCACAGCCGTGGATCTCGCGAAATACAAAGGGAAGGTCGTGCTGGTTGTGAACGTTGCCAGTCGTTGCGGCTACACGCCTCAATACACGGGCTTGCAGAAACTCTACGACACCTACAAAGACAAAGGCCTTGTTGTGCTGGGGTTTCCGGCCAATGAGTTTGGTGCCCAAGAGCCGGGCAGCGACACCGATATCGCCACGTTCTGCTCGTCGAAATACGGTGTGACCTTCGATATGTTTTCGAAGGTGGTCGTCAAGGGTCCGAACAAGTCGCCGCTCTATAAGTCGCTGACCGAATCAGCCACACCACCGGGCGAGGTGTCGTGGAATTTCGAGAAGTTTTTGATTGGCCGGGACGGTGCAATCGTGGGCCGATACAAGTCGGCCGTTGCGCCCGAGGATGCCAAACTCACCGGTGCCATTGAAGCTGCCCTTGGTAAGGCGGGCTGAGGGGCGTTGCTCAAGATTACGGACTGGGTCGCTTGCCGCACTCATTGGTCTATCCTCGCTTGACGGATAAGGATCAGGCAGCGCGAGAGTCCGAGACATGCGGTTGGGCCCTGCTTTGAATCGTTCGCTTGACGATCCACGTGGGCCGTCCCTGCGCCTCGCGGTAGGTGCGGGCCACATATTCGCCAACGACGGCTACGGCTGCTGTCTGGATGGCGGCTGCCAATGCCACAACAGTCACAACGGCCCCCAGCGAAATGCCAGCGGTCGCAGCGTGATCAGAGTTGGTGGCCGAGAACGCGGCCAGTGTGCCGGCCACAATCCCCACCGCTGCCAGCGTTCCAGCGGCCAGCCACGTAAGCCGCACAGGCACATCCGAAGAGATCACAAGCGCATCGGCTGCAAGGGCAACGAGTTTGCCAACGGAGTATTTTGTGACACCGGCGGTGCGGGCCTGCCGGTCATACCACACAGGTTCGTGATGGAATCCCGTCCACGCCACGAGGCTGCGGAGGTAGCGGCGTTTCTCGGGCAAAGCACAGACGGCGTCTACCACGGCCCGGTCGAGGAGTTTGAAATCGCCAGTGTCGATGGGGATCGGGTGCGGCACCATTCTGGCCATCAGTCGGTGAAACAGACCGGCCGTGATGAGCTTAAATCGCGTTTCCCCTTCGCGTGAGCGGCGGCGGCCATACGCTACGTCAACGCCCTCTCGCCACAGCCTCACCATTTCGGGAATCACCTCGGGCGGATCTTGTAAGTCGGCGTCGATGAGCACGATCGCATCCCCTCTGGCCTGCGACAGTCCCGCGGACATTGCTGCTTGCTGTCCAAAGTTGCGTGCCAACTCCACCACTCGCGCGCGGCAATCACCCGCAGCGATGCGTTCCAATCGCTCAAGCGTGCCGTCATAGCTTCCGTCGTCGACGTACACGATTTCGAATTCCATGCCGGCCTGCGGCAACACATCCAGCAAGCGGCGGTGCGTTGTCTCGATCACCGATTCCTCGTTGTGGCATGGAATCACGATCGAAAGCAGGCCATGCAACGACCGTTTGGGTTTGCCGTCGTGCGACGTAATCGTAGGACCGTGGCGGGTGGGACTGTGGGTGTGGCTCATCGCGTAAGGCTCCCTGCGTCGGCGTTGCGGATGTTGGCTGCCGGTTTCGTGCCGAGCAGTAGGAAATCGTACTTGTGAAACAGCGGTCTGCCCCGGCCGACGATGCCGACATTCTCGGGCAATTCTGCGGCGATTGCGTCGAAGCAGTGCTCCGGCACAATCAGCACAGCGTCGTTTCCAGATGCAAGAAATTGGAGGGCCTCGCCTTTGCCTTCTTGCTGCCACTCATGCACGTGGCCGTGCGAGTAGAAGACGTTAT
>CAIRDU010000544.1 GCA_903877395.1 uncultured Planctomycetaceae bacterium | reverse complement strand
TTCGTCATGAGCCTCGTGTTCATGAGCTTTGCCATTGCGCTCTATTCCACGCACACCAATTGGAAGGAAGAGATTCTGCGCGAAAGCAATGAGGTGCGAGCGGGCAAGCCGCTGGGCTGGAAGGCTCAACTGACTGAAGCGAAAAAGGAACGGGAGGCGGCAGAAGGCGAAATCGAAAAACTGACCAGCGAGGTGGCCGCATCCGAGGTAGCACGCGATCAAGTAGTCGCCAAGATTCAGACCGCACTGGAGGAAAAGAACAAAGAACTCGTAGCTCTGCGAGAGGAAAAAGTGGATCGCGAGAAGGAGCGAGCAGAGGCACAGGAAGAAGTGACAAAAGCCCGGGACGAGTTAAAAGAGTTGACCACAAAAATTGAAGGCCTGCGGACCCAAGTGAAAACCCAGCAGTCGGCAGTGGATGCACAAGTCGATCGCGCCGCAAAACTGGCAACCGAACTGCACGAACAGGAATCGTTTCTGGCCATCGCCAACGAGCGAAAAGCGCAACTCGAAAAGCAGGTAGCCAATGCCCGGTTGCTCTTGAAGCAAGGGGGCCTTTCAGTCGACAGCCTGCCGCGCGATCAGGTGCCCGCAATCGACGGCATTGTCACCGCTGTGGCCGATGATTCCGTCGAAGTTTCTCTCGGCGGGCAGGATGGCGTGCAGATGGGCCACTTCCTCGAAGTGTACCGCAACAATCAATACGTCGGTCGCGTGAAGGTGGTGAGTGTGAAGGCCGATAAAGCCATGGCTGTAGTCATCCGGGAATTTTCCCGAGGCAGCATCCAACGCGGCGACCGCGTGGCCACGAAGCTGAAGGCCTAAGCCGCAAAGAGGAAACACGCTTCGATGGCTGCTGACGATCTCCCTAGCTCCCCGCGTTCGGCAGTGAACGTCTACACGGCGATGCTCGTGCTCTCGTTTATCGCAATTGCTGTGGGCTGCGTCGTGCTATCGCTCGACTTAGCACGGTACGATTTTAAGCTGCAGCCGACCGCAAACGAGAAGCCGTGATCGGGCCGCATCCGTTTCAAACTGTGCCACATCGGGCAACACCTTTCCTGAGAGCCGTTGCATGTCGTTTTCGTGGCCGTCATGGATGTCATGGATGTCATGGATGTCATGGCCCTCATGGCCCTCATGGCTCCAGAATCGACGCCGGCGGCTTCTCTTAAGCCAGCCCTTTTCGGCGGCGTGGAATGAAATCATGCGCCGCAATGTCCGGCAGGCAGAGTGGCTGGATGAAACGCAACGGGATCGCCTCCGGGAATGGGTGGCCGTGTTTGTGGCCGAGAAACGGTTTGAGGGGTGCGGCGGACTAGAGATAACCGACGAGGTGCGGGTGTCCATTGCTGGGCAGGCGGGAATCGTCATGCTGGGAATGCCGGGTGAATTTTTGAGCGGACTTCGATCGGTACTGGTCTACCCGACTGACTATCTGGCCAAAAAATCGGAGGCTCTCGATGGGGGCGGCGAACTGGAGTGGCAGGAGCGGCGACTCGGCGAGACATGGCTGGGCGGCAGCATGGTTTTTTCGTGGCCACGTGTGATCCAGGGCGGTCGGCTGCGCGACGGGCCTCGGTCGGTCGTCATTCACGAGTGCGCACACGCCATCGATATGCTGGACGGCGAAGCCGATGGCATTCCACCGCTGCCGTCGGTCAGTGCGAGGCGAGCGTGGGCTCAAGCCATCGTGGGCTGCAGGGAGCGGTTTGACGAGGCGCTGGATGAAGGCCGCAGCGTGGCTTTTGACGACTACGCAGCGGAAAGTCCGGTTGAATTTTTTGCCGTGGCAAGCGAGTGTTTTTTTCAGGATCCCCACCGACTCTACCGGTTCGACAAGATCCTCTATGGACTGCTTGGGCAGGCGTGGCAACAAGACCCCCGTGCCCGTGCGCCAACCAGCGGCCTGCGAGGCCAATAAGGGAAGGTATATCCCCGCTAGTCTGTACCGGCGGGCGCCAGAGAGACGAGCACGCCATCGGGCGATGCCAAGATCAAGCGATCAGTCGTTCGATTGACGACCGAAAAGGAAAACGCTCCTCGGCAGAGTCGCTCCCGACGCTCTCCGGTTGCAGCGTCGAGGCTCGACAAGCGACCAACGCGATCGAGGCACCACACGCGATCGCCGCTCACAGCGAGCACACGGCCAGCCATTGGGCTGTGCCACAGGCTCGCACCGTTCTCTGCTGAATAGGCTGCTATCCCACTCTCCCCCAGCGACACAATGACTCGATCTCCCGACACCAGTGGGCCGTCATCGGGCAGGTCATCCAGAAATACTCTCCACGTCATCCGTAGGCCACCGCCCCCCTGATCCAACGCGTCGAGTCGCGCGAGATCTCCAGTAGAAGTCGCCGCAAAGATGGAGCTATCCCGCACCACAGGGATGCCTGCCGGCGGGCTGTTGAGAAAGAATTCGTTTCTCTGCCAGCCTGTTTGCGTTGGTTCGATCGCCACGAGCATGCCATGGGTGGTACACCACAAAATGCCGTCGCCAAACGCCAACGGAGACTGCTCAATGTGGCCACCTGCTTCGATCGCAATGGGCCTGAGGCTTTCAGAGGATTGCTTTTTCCCATCGACCCTACCCTTTTGAGCTGTCGATTTGGCCAGTTTTTTCTTCGACTTTGGATCCGGCTTTTTTTTAGTTTGCTTGGTGCTGGCGGTGGCGGAGCCAGACTCCTGCCGCGGATTGGCAGGCAGTCGCATCACGCCGACGGTATCCAGTGGTAGATAGACCCAATCGCCTGAGGGCGTGGCACCAACTGCTGGGGCGTGTAAAAACCGGTCGTGCCAACGGGTACTGCCTGTGTTTCGATCCAGAGCGTAGATGTCGATATGGCGGGCTACGGTCACGAGCGACCGCCCAACACCCGCTGGCTGCACTGGCCCACCGGGCGTGCCAATGTGGTGCGACCACAGCAGCGTGCCGGGGCGAGGCTCACCCGCTTTGGCAGATGCCGTCGCGACTGCGTGCACGCCACCGTCGCCAGTTTGCCCGATCACAATACCGTCGCCCACCACCACATGCGTCAAACGCCAGCCGGCTGCGTCAAAAGGCAATTGGATCACCCACTCCCGTTCGAGCCCAACACGCTCTGCGGTGAGTTCATCGGCCGCAGTGCCGCATAGGCAGTCGGCGACAGCGGTGCCCACCTCGCTGGCAATGGAGATGCCAACAGCTATCCCGAGCAACCATCGCATCAAAAAGGTCATGGCGTGAGTCTCGTGGCAAGAAATCATCGGCCCGGCATATCCGACCAGACAAGAATAGCTCGAAAAACAGTCGACGCAAAAAGGCTGCAATTGGCCTCTCTGGCGACAGTCGCCCCCGGCAATGCCCTCTGCAATGGCCTAGCCGCTTCGGCTGGCCACCAGAGATCCGCCCGCTCCGCCCGCGACCCGTCCGTTCAAGAGCTACCGATTGCCGACGGGGCACTGAGTGGGCTATACCTTTGCAATCGTTTCCTTCAACCAAAAGAATCCATGCTGAAACTACTGAAACTCCGTTGGATCTGTGTGTGGCTGCTCTGGACATGCGCCGTTGTCTTGGCGGAAGAGCCCGTTTTGATCGGTTCGCGACGAGAGCTTTTTGTCGACAAGTTCCTCGTCGAGCGGCTCGACAACGCGACACTCAAGCTGCACGATCCCACGAAAGCAACCCATCCCAAGAGCCCGCTGATCGGTGGCTATGCGACTGTCATCAAAGACGGCGACCTCTTTCGCGCGGTCTACCGTAGCTACGACCCGTCGTACGAAGGTGCGCGGTACGACGGAGATCCAAGCGAGATGACCTGCTACACCGAGAGCCGCGACGGTCATGAGTGGACGCAGCCGAAGCTCGGAATCGTCGAGATCAACGGCAGTCGCGAGAACAACGTGATTCTGCGAGCGTCACCGTTCTCGACCAACTTCTCCCCATTCCTCGACAACCGACCAGACGTCCCGGTCGATCAGCGGTTCAAGGCGACTGCCGGTCTTTCAGACTCTGCGGTGAAGCATATCCAAACAACAAAACCGGGTGAGGCAAAGGGAGCCAAGGGGGGGCTTTACACTTTTGTGTCTCCCGACTGCATCCACTGGCGGCAGTTGTCGCAGGAACCGGCTATCACCATGACCGAGTTTGGTTTTGATTCCCAAAACGTGTCGTTCTGGTCGCCGTCTGAAAACCTTTTCGTCTGCTACTTTCGATCGTGGACCAACGGCCTGCGGTCGATCAGCCGAGCCACATCGCCGGACTTCGTGACCTGGTCCACGCCGATGCCTCCCTTTCCGAACCTTCCCGGCGAGCATCTCTACACCAGCCAAACGCATCCCTATTTCCGTGCTCCGCACCTCTCCGTGGCGCTCCCGACGCGGTTTCATCCCGATCGCGGCGACAGCACGGACATTCTCTTGATGACCTCTCGCGGCCCCGCCCCGTTCGACCGCACATTCCGCGAAGCCTTCATTCGTCCGGGGCTCGATCGGGCACGCTGGGGTAATCGTTCCAACTACGCAGCCCTCAACGTTGTGCCGACTTCGCCGGAAGAGATGTCGGTGTATCACGTCGGAAGTGGCGACCGCTTCGTGCTGCGAACCGATGGCTTCGCCTCAGTGCATGCCGGAGCCGATGTCGGCGAGTTACTCACTCGACCGCTTCGATTCACCGGAAAGGAACTGGTCGTCAACTACTCAACCAGCGCCGCGGGCAGCGTGCGAGTGGAGGTGCAAGACGCGTCTGGCAAGCCGATTCCAGGCTTTACCTTGGCCGACAGCCGCAACCTCGTTGGCGACGCGATCGAGCAACTTGTCAGTTGGACAAAGGGGAGCAATGTCTCATCGCTCGCCGGGCAGTCGGTGCGTTTGAGGTTCGTGATGCACGAAGCGGATCTGTTCGCGATCCAGTTTCGACAATAACTTCTCGCTCACTCATTGCTCCTAGGGACGCACCATTGACTCACACACTCGAGGCATGAATGCTTCTGCGCACATGAGAGGGATTGGCGAGGGATTACCCTTCCAATGTGTACCCGCGTACCTTGTGCGCGATGGCCACCTTGCTCAAGCCGACTTTTTTAGCCATTGACGCTTTTGCCGACGACTCAGGCCGGCTACGCCCAGACCGATGATCGCAATGATGGAGGCGGAGGGCTCTGGGACCAGATACACCATTCTGCTATCCAGCCAGCGGTTGTAACTCCCTCGCATCGCCGCTCGGAAAGAGGTCGAGGAAAGTGTCCAGTTGATTCTGCGACACCAAGAGCGGTGCCGCAGCGAAAATGTTCCACAACACGCCGGTTGTATAGGGGGGATGTGGTGAAAGACCCATCGTACCGATAGACCGATTTTTCCTCCGGCAACAGCGCAGTGATATCGAATCCGATCAGCGGTAACGTGTCTCCGGAATGGGGAATCAAATGCATGCCCGAGAAGATGGGTGCGAGCAAGGGGTTGTCGCCAATGCCGATTTCCATGAGTCGGCTCACGACGAGGAAGCTTCCATCGGACGATGATTGGTGCACAAAATGCATCTCCATGGCGGCGAGGTGGCCGTTCACAGCGTGCTCTGCCCCCGCGTGGAAGTGGAACTGCGGCAAGTTGAACGTACTGCCGTTGAAACCGAGCGAAGAGGCGGTGTTGACCACGGCTCGAACGGTACCTTCCGTATTGGTCATGTTGACATCCGTCAGTATCAGGTTTGCCGATGTGGCGTAATTGAACAACAGCGACGGCAATCCGGGAGCGTACACCGCATCGGCCGTGGCAATGTTGATAGGGCTTTCCATCAAACTGAGCTACACGGATGGTCAGATGCCACTGTTGCTGTGGGGGCCGTATCTCTAGTCCGACGGCGAGCGAGGCCGAAAGATCGATGCGCTAACTTACCATCGCCAAGACTTTCGTGACGACGGGACCCATCCTTCGGACAGT
>CAIRDU010000543.1 GCA_903877395.1 uncultured Planctomycetaceae bacterium | reverse complement strand
TGGGTGTCATGGCCGTCATGGGTGTCATGGCCGTCATGGGTGTCATGGGCGTCATGGACTCCGCAGTTCAGTCGCCGGCCTTATGGTTGTCTTGCTGGCCGTGTCGCCTTGGACCGGCTGGACTGGCTGTACCGCTGCTGAGACCAATCCGCCGCCCGTGAGCTACCACCGGCAGATCCGCCCGATCCTGCAGGCCAACTGCCAGGGTTGCCATCAGCCAGCCAAGCCAGAGGGCGGCTACGTCATGACGGAGGTCGCGCTGATGAAGTCGGCGGGCGACTCCGGATCGGTGGGCATTGCTTCTGGCAAGCCCGACGAGAGCCATCTGATCGTGCAGATTACGCCCGATGCCAGCGGCCAAGCCGAGATGCCGAAGTCTGGCAAGTCGTTGGGGGCCGCCGACATCGCGCTGGTGCGGCGATGGATCGCCGAAGGCGCACACGACGACACGCCGGCCAGCGCCGGCCAGCGGATCGACAAGGACCATCCCCCCGTTTATTCGCGGCCGCCGGTGATCACGTCTCTCGACTTCTCACCCGATGGGAAACTGTTGGCCGTGTCGGGTTTCCACGAGGTGCTGCTGTTCGATGTTGCGGGCGGGAAGGGGCCGCAGGCGCCGATCAGGCGATTGGTCGGGCTGGCCGAGCGGGTGGAGCGTGTGCGATTTTCGCCCGACGACACAAAGCTGGCCGTCATAGGCGGCAGCCCTGCGCGGATGGGCGAGGTGCAGATCTGGAACGTGGCCGACGGCACGCTGCTGCGGTCGGTGCCCGTCACCTTCGACACCATCTACGGCGGGTCGTGGTCGCCGGACGGCACGTTGATCGCCTTCGGCTGTTCCGACAACACCCTGCGGGCGATCAAGGCCGAAACCGGCGAACAAGTGCTCTACCAGGGCGCCCATGAAGACTGGGTGCTCGACACGGTTTTCGGGCCCAAGGGGGATCACGTGATCTCCGTGGGCCGCGACATGACTGTCAAGCTCACGGAACTGGCCACACAGCGGTTCGTTGACAACATCACGTCAATCACGCCGGGGGCCCTTCGCGGCGGTTTGACGGCCGTCGACCGACACCCGAGCCTCAACCACGTCGTCGTCGCCGGCTCCGACGGGATGCCGCGGGTTTACAGCATCCACCGCCACTCCGCCCGCGTCATCGGTGATGATGCCAACCTGATCTTTCCGCTCTTTCCAGTGACAGGGCGTGTGTTCAACGTGCGGTTCTCGCCGGACGGACAGCGGATCGCAGCGGTGGGATCGCTCGACGGCAAGGGCGAGCTAGTCGTGTGCAGCTATGGTCTCACGCAGGACGTTCCGAAAAACATCCTCGACATCATGGCGAAGGTGCCGGGCGAGTCACGCAGCAAAGGATCCAAGCGGTCCGATGACGAGTGGAAAACGTTCGATGCGTTCCGCGAGGGTGCCACGAAGCTGATCTCCCGCGTCGCTCTTCCCACCGCACCGGCGTATGCCGTGGCATTCCACCCCACCAGCGGCGCCGTGGCCGTGGGCGGCGGCGACGGCATCGTGCGGTTCTTCGACGGTTCTACCGGTGCGGCCGGCATCAGCTTTCCCGCCGCACAGATCGATGCCTCGGCCGTGACGCGAGCGTCCCTGCCCCTGCCGTGGCCCACCGAGCCGTCGGTCGAACCGGAGCCTGTCTCGCCCGCCGCAGTCGCTTCGTTTGTCGTCGAGCCAGCGGCAGTCTCGTTGACGGGCCCCTTCGCCTCCACGCAACTGGTGATCACCGGCCGGCTCGTCGACGGCCGCACGGTCGATCTCACCCGCAGTGTGCGGATCGAGTTCGCGACCGGCACTGCAAAGCCGCTGGTCTCGGTGGGGCCTGGCGGCCTCCTCCGCCCGTTGGCCGACGGCCAGGGCGCAGTTCGCATCGTTCATGGAGCCGGTTCGGCGGCGGTCTTCCGCGATCTGCCTGTCAGCGTGGTCGGCACCGGCAACCTGCCCGACATCGACTTCATCCGCGACGTCAGTCCGGTGCTCGCGAAGCTCGGCTGCAACCAGGGCACCTGCCACGGTGCCGCCAAGGGTAAGAACGGCTTCAAGCTGTCGCTGCGTGGCTACGATCCCATCTTCGACGTGCGGGCCTTTACCGACGACCATGCCAGCCGTCGGGTGAATCTCGCCAGCCCCGACGACAGCCTGATGCTTCTCAAGGCATCGGCCACGGCCCCTCACGCCGGCGGCCTGCTCGCGAAGGTCGAAGAGCCCACCTACCAGCTCGTACGTCGCTGGATCGAACAGGGGGCGAGGCTCAATCCCGAGACGCCACGCATCAAGGGCATTAAGGTCTTTCCTGCCGTGGCCGAGATCGACGTTGCCGGTCGCCGGCAACAGTTCCGCGTCGTTGCCGAGTATGCCGACGGCACCACGCGGGACGTCACCCGCGAGGCCTTTCTAGAAAGTGGCAACCCGGAGGTTGCCACCACGGATCGCTCTGGCCTAGTGACCGCCGTCAGGCGGGGCGAGGCCCCGATCCTGGCCCGCTACGAGGGCGCCTACGTGGCGGTCTCGCTCAGCGTCATGGGCGACCGCTCCGGCTTCGCGTGGACGCCGCCAGAATCGTGGAGCCCGCTCGACGACCTCGTGGCAGCCAAGTGGAAGGCCATGAAGATCCAGCCGGCGCTGCTCTGCTCCGACACCGATTTTCTCCGGCGGGCCACGCTCGATCTCACCGGTCTGCCCCCGACGGCGGCGGACGTGCGGGCCTTCATGGCCGACGGCCGCGACTCCCGCACGAAGCGCACAGAGCTCGTAGGCCGGCTGCTGGCGAGCGATGCATTCATCGAGCACTGGACGAACAAGTGGGCCGACCTCCTGCAGGTGAATCCGAAATTCCTCGGTGCTGAGGGCTCCAAGAGCCTGCGTGAATGGGTCCGTGCCAACGTCGCCTCCAACACGCCGTACGACCAGTTCGTCCGCGAGATCCTCACGGCCACAGGCTCCAACCGCGAGCACCCCGCTGCGGCCTACTTCAAGACGCTGCGCGACCCGGCGGCCACGATGGAGAACACCACGCACCTCTTTCTGGGCGTGCGGTTCAACTGCAATAAGTGCCACGACCATCCCTTCGAACGCTGGACGCAGGACCAATACTTCCAGACCGCCGCCTACTTCGCGCAGGTGAATCTCTCCAAGGATCCGGAGAGCGGCAATCGCACGATCGGTGGCACGGCCGTCGAGGGCGCCAAGCCGCTCTACGAGATCGTGGGCGACGCACCCGATGGCGAGATGATGCACGAGCGAACCAACAAGCCGGTGTCGCCGAAATTCCCGTTTGAGTGCCGCCACACGGCGCCCGAGAATGCCACGCGACGGCAGCAGTTGGCCGCTTGGATCACCTCCCCCGACAACGCTTATTTTTCCAGAAGCTACGTCAACCGTCTGTGGGGCTATCTCTTTGGCACCGGCATCATCGACCCCATCGACGACATCCGCGCGGGCAACCCACCCAGCAATCCATCACTGCTTGACCACCTCACGAAATCATTCATCGACGGCGGCTTCGACATGCGGAAGCTGCTCGCGGAAATCTGCACGTCGCGGACATACGGTCTGGCGATCGAAAGCGGGAAGTGGAACGACGACGACCGCATCAACTACTCTCATGCTCTGCCCCGCAGACTGCCGGCCGAGACGCTCTTCGATGCGTTGCATGCGGTCGTGGGATCGCCGACGAAGTTCCCAGGCTATCCCGTCGGCATGCGGGCTGCGCAACTGCCCGATGTGTCGAGCACACTGGGTGGCGGCTTCCTGCAGACGTTCGGCCGTCCAGCCCGGGAAAGTGCCTGCGAGTGCGAGCGAGCGGGGGGCCTGTCGCTGGGGCCGGTGATGGCGCTTGTAAGTGGCCCGACCGTGGGGAATGTCCTCGCTGACCCCGAGAGCGAGCTGACCAAGCTGGTGGCCAGCCAACCCGATGATGACCTGCTCATCGACGAGGTCTTCATGCGGATTCTCAATCGTCCTAGCCGTGCCGCCGAGGTGGCGGCCGTGAAGGCAGCGACTGGCGAGGTGAGCATCGATCACGTCGCGGTCACTGCCGAGTTGTTGAAGGCCGAGGCCGATTGGAATGCAAAACGGGCCCAACTCGAGCAGGAACGCCTCCAGAGGATCTCCGCCTCGCGCATGGCTTTCGATACCGCGACCGCCGCCTACGAGCCCACACGGATCGACCTCGAGCAGAAGCGGGCCGAGCGATTTGCCAAGGTGATCGAAGCGATCGAGACATACCACGCCGATCCGCAGGCAGCGAGGACCCGCATCGAGGCGGAGGCCGCCAAGGCGCCGGTGTGGCAGGTGGCCGTGCCCGACACCCTCGCCTCACGGGCCAACGCCACGTTCACGAAGTTAGCCGACGGCTCGGTGCTGGTCGGCGGTCCGCTGGCCGATGATACGACAACGCTGACGATTCCCCTCTCGCTTCCGTTGCTGACGGGCCTGCGACTCGAGGCCATTCCGGATCCCAGCCTGCCCCGCGGCGCCTCGGGCCGGGCCCCGGACGGCAACTTCGTCGTGAACGAGATCGTGTTGGAGATCTCGCCGCTGACACGGCCCACCGAAGTGAAACAGATCGCCTTGCACCGGCCCGCGGCCGACTTTTCGCAGGACAACATGGGTGTCAATCTGGCTATCGATGGCGACATGACTCCCAGTCTGGGCTGGGCCGTCTCCCCCCGAAGCCAAGAGCCGCACTGGGCGGTGTTCGAGGTGAAGGACAAGCTCGAACTCAAGGAGCCGATGCTGGCGACGGTGAAGATCGAGCAGCGGTTCCCGGGTGGCAAGCACTCACTGGGTCGGTTCCGAATTTCGTTCACCGACTCCGCAACCCCGATCTCGCTGGGCGTGCCAGCCCACGTGGCTGAGATCGTGGCGCTCCCCCGCGAGCAGCGGTCTGCGGAACTTTCCGCCGTGCTCGCCACACTCGTCGCCACATATGACGCCGAGCGGCGGAAGCTCTCGCAGGAATTCGCTGCCGCATCGCTGCCGCTGCCCACCGACAAGAATCTCGTGAATCTCGCGACCGACCTAGCCGACGCCGAGAAGCCTGTGCTCGATGACCCGGCGGTGGTCAGGTTGCGTTCCGACTACGCCACCAGCACGCAGCAGGTCGCCAACTGCCGGCTCACCACCATCCAGGATCTCGCGTGGGCCCTGATCAACAGCCCTGCGTTTTTATTCAATCACTAAGCTTTCACTTCGTCCCCACCCGCTTTGTCCAAGGAGCCTGCCATGCTCGTCATCCCCGGCCGTCCCGGCAAGGATCTCTGCGATCCCAACCTCGCCACCAGTCGCCGCGCGATCCTACGGGCCGGCAGCATTGGCCTGTTCGGCATCTCGCTGCCGAATCTCCTGCGACTGCAGGCTGCGGCGGCGGATCCCGCGAAGGCCGAGCACCCGGTGGCACCGGGCTGGAACCGGGCCAAGAGCGTGGTGATGATTTACCTGCAGGGGGGCCCCAGCCACATCGACCTCTGGGATCCCAAGGAAAACGTGCCCGACAACGTGCGCAGCACGTTCAAGAGCATCCCTACAAAGCTGCCAGGCGTGCAGTTCACAGAAAACCTCTCCAAGCTCGCGACCATCAACGACCGGTTCACGCTGATCCGCTCGATGAACTACACGCCCAATGGGCTGTTCAACCACACCGCCGCGATCTATCAGATGATGACGGGCTACACCACCGACAAGGTGAGCCCATCGGGGCAACTCGAGCCGCCCAACGCCAAGGACTTCCCAAACTTCGGATCCAACATCGTGCGGCTTAAGCCGCTCTCGGAGCCGATGCTGCCGTTCGTGATGTTGCCGCGGCCATTGCAGGAGAGCGGCGTGGTCGGCAAGGGGGGCACGGCCGGCTTTCTGGGCCGTGACTTCGATCCCTACACGCTCTATCCGGACGGCGACGACCTCGACATGCGGAAGATGGAGAAGATCCGAATCGATGACCTGCAACTCCGCACGGATGTCTTCGCCAAACGGCTCGAGCGGCGGGCGCGACTGCGGGACGTGATCGACCGCACGATGCCAGAACTCGACAAGGCGGTGGCCGACTACAAGCTCGACGAATACTACGAACGGGCCCTTGGGCTGGTGATCTCGGGCCGGGCCCGCGAGGCCTTTGCCTTCGACCGAGAGTCGGCCGCAGTTCGCGAATCCTACGGACGAAACACGTTCGGACAGAGCCTGCTGCTGGCAAGACGACTCATCGAGGCGGGCACGAGGGTGGTGGAGGTGGTCTGGCCGAAGGTCGCGAATTCCGACAACCATTCCTGGGACCACCACGTCGGACTCGACAAGCGGATGAAGGATCAGTCGGCTCCGATGCTCGACCAAGGGTTGTCTGCGTTTCTCACCGATATGGACGACCGCGGCCTCCTCGAGGATACGCTGGTGGTGGCCGTGGGCGAGTTCGGACGCTCGCCGCAGAAGGGTGTGAGCACGTCAGGCAACGGCAACTCGTCCGATGGCCGCGATCACTGGCCCTACTGTTTCACCGCGCTGATGGCTGGCGCCGGCACGCGACGGGGCTACGTCCACGGCAAGAGCGATGCCACGGCTTCAGCGCCGCTGGAGGATCCGGTGCATCCGACTGAACTGTTGGCGACGATCTACCACTCGCTCGGCATCGAGCCGGAGACGATCGTCTACAATCACCTGAACCAGCCCCGCGAGTTGGTGAAAGCCCAGGCCGTAACGAAACTCTTTTCGTGAAAAAAAGGGCGGAAAGATAGCCCGATCAATGGCACTTCGCCATCGGCTGCGGGTTGATGGACGAGTCGCGGGCGGAGCTAGAACATGCGATCATTTTGGAGTCGATCCAGCGGAAGGCGATCTTTGAACGGGCACAATCAGTAAAGCTCTTGGTGCTGGCGGTGGATATCTCGCAGGCAGGGAAGCGATCGTTCGTTATTTGGGTTACACCGCTCCGGCGTGCGTCTACTGCGGG
>CAIRDU010000542.1 GCA_903877395.1 uncultured Planctomycetaceae bacterium | reverse complement strand
AGGTGCTTTCTGTACTAAACGACAAGGGAAAAATTGTGGTCGAGGGTGTCAACCTTGTCTACCGCCACATGAAGCGCAGTCAAAAGAATCAGCAGGGCGGCAGGCTTAGCAAAGAAATGCCGATTGATATTTCCAATGTGTTGATTGTGTGCGGTTCATGTAGTAAAGCCACGCGGATCGGCGTGCGGGTGTCGGCCGATGGAGGCAAATCGCGGTTCTGCAAGAAGTGCAACGCAGACTTAAGCGTGCTGAGGCCGCCGCGGGTTGCAAAATCACTCGGAAAGAAGGCAGCCGCCCCCAAGACAGCGGCAAGTACATAAGGGCATTCGGATAGAGGGCCAAACGCTGGGCTCTTGCGATACATTTTCAAGATTCAAGGACAGTTTCGATGGCAAAGACAGTAAAGAAAACAAAAGCAGCCGCTTCGACAACTCAAAAAACAGAGCTTTCGTCGGCGCCCGCTGGCACGCCGCGGATGCTGGAGCACTATTTAAAGACGGTGCAACCGGCCCTCGGCAAGTCGCTGTCTCGCACCAATTCTCTGGCGATCCCACGGCTCGAAAAAATCGTAGTGAACATGGGTGTAGGCGTGGCTGTGACCGAGAAAAAATACCTTGAAGAGGCCATTGGCGCAATGGCACAGGTGACTGGGCAGAAGCCGATCGCCACGCTCTCCAAAGTGGCTGTCTCCGGATTTAAGCTGCGAGAAAATCTGCCTATTGGTTGTAAGGTCACATTGCGTGGCCGTCGGATGTATGAATTTCTGGACCGACTGGTGTCGGTCGCTCTTCCCCGAGTGCGGGATTTTAGAGGACTGTCGAGCACCGCCTTTGACGGCCATGGCAATTACAGCCTTGGCCTTTCGGAGCAGATGGTTTTTCCAGAGATTAACCCAGATAAGTACACACGCCCGCAGGGGATGAATATCACGTTAGTCACATCGGCTAAAAACGACGACGATGCTCGGCAGTTTTTGCGGGCCATGGGAGTTCCCCTGAAAAAAGACAAGGAAGATGATGATGCCGCTGCGTAGCGGTATTCGCACGATTTAAAAGCAGCCCCCCGAGGGGCCGGCATCCCTGAAGCGAGGCCTTCTCGGCTCGCGGTTGGAAAAACATATGGCAAGTAAGTCAAAAATCGCAGCCGCCAAGCGGCCGCCCAAGTTCTCCACGCGGGCTGTGAATCGCTGCATGCTCTGCGGCAGGCCGCGTGCGGTGTACCGTAAGTTTGGGATTTGCCGTATTTGTTTTCGTAAGCTCGCCGATCAAGGCAACATTCCTGGTGTTCGTAAGGCCAGTTGGTAAGGGACCATCTGGCGCAGGCCAGTTGGTTCAGTGTACTGCTTTTTAATTTACAAAGGCTCTTTTGACATGATGACCGACCCCATCGCCGACATGCTCACTCGCATCCGTAATGCGGTACGCATTGAACGCGCGACCGTGGAGATTCCTAGTTCGAAGGTAAAGCGAGGCGTTGCAGACGTTCTCAAGCGAGAGGGATTTATTTGGGATTGGCGGGAAATCGAGTCGGAATCGGGCCCGTCATCCAAGCTGCATTTGGAGCTGAAGTATGGTCCGAACGGCGAACGGCTGATTCGGCATATTCGGCGAGTCAGTTCACCGGGCAAGCGGGTATATAGTCGTTCAGTACTCTTGCGCCCTGTGTTGGGAGGCCTAGGAATTTCGATTCTTTCCACGTCCAGCGGCGTTGTAAGTGATCGAGAAGCTAGGCAGCGAAAGCTCGGTGGCGAAGTGCTCTGCGAGTTGTGGTAGTCATAGAAAGGTCACGCATTCATGTCTCGCATCGGTAAAGCACCAATCACGATTCCAAAAGGCGTCAAGCTGGCTGTCGAAGCTGGCACGCTCAAGGTCGAAGGACCGCTTGGCAAGCTTGAGCAGCGGCCGCATGCTGCCGTTGGGGTTGAGATTGATCAAGCCGCAAGCGTTGTAAAAGTCACTCGATCCGACGATAGCCGTATGTCGCGGGCCTTACATGGCCTCACTCGGGCTTTAGTCGCGAATATGGTTGAGGGTGTCACGAAGGGGTACGAGAAAAAGCTGGAGATCGTGGGTGTCGGCTATATCGCAGCGATCCAAAAAAATACATTGCAGCTTCGCGTAGGCTTTGCCAACGAACTGCAGATGCCGATTCCAGCAGGCCTTACAGTTATCTGCCCTGACCAGACGCACATTGTGATCAAAGGGATCGATAAGCAACTCGTTGGCCAGTTTGCCGCCGAAGTTCGGGCCAAGCGTAAGCCCGAACCGTACAAGGGCAAAGGCATCCGGTACGAAAATGAGCAGGTGCGTCGCAAGGCCGGCAAGGCAGTCACTAAGTAGCCCCATTGCTCGGAGCAAATGCAAGCAAGACAGCCAGAAGCCAAAATTATTTTTTTATTGAAGCCCGTTTAACCCCATTATTTTACTGCCCCCATGGATCACTCACGAACAATTCTCAGGCAGCGTATGCGACGCCGCCACCGCGTGCGCCGAGCCATCCGCGGCACGACCGAGCGGCCGCGATTGGCTGTATTTAGAACACATAAACATATTTATGCGCAGGTCATCGACGACTCGACTGGCTGCACCCTCGTGTCGGCGAGTTCAATGGACAAGCAGATTCGCGATAGCATCACGTTTGGCGGCAACAAGCAGGCGGCCGAAGCGATTGGGCGTGCAGTGGCCGAGCGTGCCACTGCGGCTGGTTTGAAAAAAGTCTGCTTTGATCGCGCCGAGTTTCGCTATCACGGCCGCGTGGCAGCTCTGGCCGATGCGGCAAGGGCCGCGGGCTTAGAATTTTAAAGGAAAAGAAAAACCATAATGGCAAACCCAGCAAACAGCTCCGAACGCACCCCCGATCGACCTCAGCGAAGGCAATCAAGCGGATCGGGCAGCAAGGAAGCCCGAGGCGGTGAATTCGCTGAAAAAGTCGTGAAAGTCAGGCGTTGCGCCACAGTTGTAAAAGGCGGTCGGCGGTTTAGTTTTGCGGGCCTTGTGGTCGTTGGAAACGGTCGCGGCAAGGTTGGTTGCGGCTACGCAAAGGCCAACGAAGTGCCGCCGGCAGTTGAAAAAGCGATCAAAGATGGCATGAAAAACCTGATAGATGTGCCAGTTGAATCGGGCACAATTCCCCATCGGGTTGAAGGTCTCAGCGGTACCTCGAGGGTGATCTTGCTGCCAGCCAGTCCTGGCACGGGCATTATTGCTGGAGCGGCCGTGCGAGCGGTCTGTGAGTCAGCCGGTATTCGGGACGTTCTTAGCAAGGCACACGGTTCGACCAATCCGGTTAACCTCGTCAAGGCGGCGCTCGATGGGCTCAAGCAGTTAAGAACTCGCAGCGATGTGGAACGGCTGCGTGGTGTGACTCTTTCCTAAGCTCTTTGAGAAGAGCGATTCGCAAAGAGTGTCAGATATTCGGGCAACGTAGAACTTCAGTCGAGCAAGGAAATCATCATGCAGATCAGCGATGTCAACCGCGGTATTCATAAGAACCGCAAGCGGCTGCGCATTGGCCGCGGCCCCGGCTCCGGCCGTGGAAAAACATCTGGTCGTGGTCACAAAGGACAAGGGCAGCTCGCTGGCTGGAGCGCGCCATCGATTTTTGAAGGTGCACGGATGCCACTCATTCGACAGATCCCGAAGCGAGGATTTCACAACCGTTATGGCCGGATCGTGATTGGCATTAACGTAGATGATCTCAACACATGCTTTTCGTCTGGTAGCGTGGTTAGCCCCGAAACTCTTCGCACGGCTGGGCTTGCCAAAGGCATCTGGGATGAAGTAAAGATTCTTGGCGATGGAGCCCTAACCAAGTCCCTGCAGGTTTCGGCGCACCACTTCAGCGCCCAGGCTCGAGAGAAGATTGTGGCAGCCGGCGGAACGGCCACTGAATTACCCGGGCCAGCGCCTGTGGTTCGAAACAAGAAAAAGGCGTCGCGGAAAAAGCCTGTTGTCGGGTAGGGTATGGCT
>CAIRDU010000541.1 GCA_903877395.1 uncultured Planctomycetaceae bacterium | reverse complement strand
TGCTCGCGAGATTCAAACAGCTCCTGGCGGTTGCGGCCTAGAGGGAGTGCTCGCATCGCGCAGCGACGTGCTTCGTGGAATCGTCAACGGGATCGACACCACCCTCTGGGATCCCAGAAGCGACCCGCACATCCCTCGCCCATATTCAGAGAAGGATTTTGACGAAGGGAAGTATGCCGCTCGTGTGGCACTGGCAGCACGGCTGGGGCATTCGGCGCCAGATGCCCGCCCACTGGTGGCGTTTGTAGGTAGGCTTGTGGAGCAAAAGGGAGTGGAGCTTGTGATTGAGTTGATGGGTCGCATGGCCGGGGGCGGCCGGGCTCATTTCGTTGTACTGGGCACGGGCGAGAGCGGCACGGAAGACGCGCTGCGTCGAGTGGCCGGATCGTTTCCAGGCACGATCGATCTGGTGATCGGTTTTGATGAGGGCCTCGCGCACTTGGTTCAAGCCGCCGCCGACATTATGCTTGTACCGAGCCGGTTTGAGCCGTGCGGACTGACACAACTCTATGCTCTTCGCTACGGCACGTTGCCCGTCGTGCGGTCCACCGGCGGCCTCGTTGACACAGTCGTCGATACCACTCCCGAAACACTGCGCAGCGGCAAGGCCAGCGGATTTGTGTTTGAGGCGTTTGATGCGATCGCTTTAGAGCACGCGTTTGTCCGCGCCCTCGATGCCCACAGCAACCGCGACCTCTGGGGCGGACTGGTGCGGCAGGTGATGGGGCAGGATTGGTCGTGGGAGGCGAGTGCTCGCGACTATATCGAGATGTTTTCGGCGTTGAAAAAGAGTCCAGAACCGTCCTGATTCAGTTGTGTGTGGGTCGGTGTACGCAGCAAATAGCACCAGCCACAGCGACTCAAAGACGTTTTTCTGTTGCCGGGCCGGGTTGTTGGTCGATACCCATCTGCATGGGTGGTAGAACGACGAACTCTGGCGTGTGGACAGGCAGCCTGATGCTGGCGGTTGTCTGCGGCTGTGCTGCTGCCGTGCAGGCGCATGGTGTGGAAAGCCCCTGTGGCGACACTGGCTGCGGTCCGCGTTATCGAGGGGCAGTACACGAGGAACCCAACTGCCCCGATCCCTGCGATGCATGCAACCGCTGGCGGGGCTGCAATGGGGCTCGTGAAATGCCCGACATGCTCGCCCCGTGGCAACTCCCCCCCGGTCGCGGCTTTCAAAGCCCTGAGCAAATAGGCTACGCCGTAGGCGGGCCCTGCCCAGAATGCCGGCCACGTTTTTGGCACCGCTAGTTTCGGGGTATCATCAAAGAGGTTTTCCCCTTTGATGAATGAACCGAAATAAAGTCTCTTGCGTGAGCGGATAGAATGGCCGACGGCTCTACCAACCCTCGACGCTTCTTCGTGGTGTCTGCCGTGGCGATCGCGTGTCTGATCGTGGCAGTGGTAGAGGCTCTCTCAGCAACCGTTTCATCGCAGGCGGTCTTATTTAACAGGGATATCCGTCCGATCCTGTCCGATAATTGCTTTGCTTGTCACGGGCCCGATGCCAGCCACCGACAGGCCGATCTGCGATTGGATGTGCTGAGCGATGCATTGGCAGCCGGTGCGATTGTGCCGGGCAATGTCTCTGCCAGCAGGATGATTGCGAGGATCACCACCACCGACTCCAACGAGATCATGCCACCGGCGGAGTCGCACAAGAAGCTTGACAACAGACAGAAAGCATTGCTCGTCAGCTGGATCGAACAGGGCGCCCAATACCAGCGTCACTGGGCATACGAAAAACCCGTGCAGGCAGACGTACCACTCGGTACCAATGGCATCGATCATCTTGTTGCAAAGCGTCTGGCCGAGGTCGGTTTGAAGCCTGCCACCGAGGCTGATCGACGGACGCTCATCCGTCGGTTGTCGTTTGACCTGCTCGGACTGCCGCCGACACCGGAAGCGGTGGCGGCATTCGAGCACGATACTGCGGCGGATGCCTATGAACAGCTCGTCGACCGCCTGCTTGCCAGTCCTCACTATGGCGAGAAAATGGCGATGGGTTGGCTCGATGTTGTCCGCTTTGCCGACACGATCGGCTATCACAGCGACAATCCACGCAACGTTTGGCCTTACCGCGACTGGGTGATCACGAGTTTCAACAACAACAAGCCATTCGACCGGTTTACGATTGAACAGGTGGCCGGCGATCTCCTCCCCGATGCCAATCAGGACACCCGCATCGGCTCGGCTTTCAACCGCCTCCTGCTTTCAACAGAGGAAGGGGGAGCGCAGCCCAAGGACTACGAGGCTCGTATGCTCACCGACCGTGTCCGGGCCATCGGCGCCGCGTGGCTCGGACAGACAACGAGCTGTGCGCAATGTCACGATCACAAGTTTGATCCGTTCACAACGCGGGATTTCTACGCCCTCGGCGCGTTCTTCGCCGATATCAAGGAGCCAATTATCGGCCGCCTTGAGGAGGGAATGCTCGTTGGCACTCTCGAGGAGCGCAAACAATTGGACGAACGTGATGCCGCACTCGCGGAGGCACGGAAGAAGTTGGACGCAATCCTCCCACAACTCGATGTCGCCCAGCAGCAATGGGAGGCGGATATTGTGGCCTACGCGGGCACCTTGCCCGAACTGCTGGCAGACTCCAAGGCGACCGAGGCGGAGAAAAAAGGAGCGAAACAAGTGGTCGCTTTTCTCAAGAAGGAGGTGGCGAAGCGGAACCGCGATGAGAAGAAGGTCATCCAAGACTACTTCCGGAATAAGGGCACGCATCTCTTTGAGCCGGAGCGAAAGGCGTTTGCGCTGGCCGAGAGCGATCGAAACACGCTCTGCGATGTGATGGGAAAATGTATTGTCAGCGTACGCAGCGATAGGCCTCGAACCGTCCGCATCCTGCCCCGTGGCAACTGGATGGACGAGACTGGCGAGGTGCTGAAGCCTGCGATACCGCATTATCTGCGGTTGCCCACGTATGGTGCGATCCAGCCGGGGAAGCCCGTGGAGCCGGGAGAGCCCGTACAGCCGGAAACTGCGGACCGCGAACTCAGCCGGCTGGATCTGGCAGAGTGGCTTGTGTCGCCAGACCATCCCCTCACGGCCCGCGTCGTGATGAACCGGCTTTGGAAGCAGTTTTTCGGCATGGGTCTGTCTCGTGTCTTGGACGATCTCGGGGCGCAGGGCGAACAGCCCGTGAATCCACAACTGCTCGACTGGCTGGCGTGTGGTTTCATCAAATCGCAGTGGGACGTCAAACACATGGTCCGGACCATTGTCACAAGTGCCACCTACAAGCAGACATCCAAAGCCTCGCCTGAGTTGATCGCCGCCGACCCTTCCAACCGTGAGTTCGCCAGGCAGTCGGCTTTTCGCGTGGATGCGGAGCACGTGCGCGACACAGCCCTTTCGGTTTCTGGCCTGCTCGTCCGCACGCTCGGTGGCCCAAGCGTGAAGCCCTACCAGCCCGAAGGCTACTGGGAAAATCTCAACTTCCCAGGGCGAACGTATCCAGTGGATGGAGGCGAAAAGCAGTACCGTCGCGGCATGTATACGTGGTGGCAGCGGTCGTTTCTCCACCCAAGTATGTTGGCGCTTGACGCTCCAAGCCGTGAAGAATGCTGTGCC
>CAIRDU010000540.1 GCA_903877395.1 uncultured Planctomycetaceae bacterium | reverse complement strand
GTTTGCGGCTAGCCTGGTGGGCTAGATCCACGATCTCTTGCGCCTCGCTGACCGTCTCGGCAATCGGTTTCTCCAGAAACACATGGCACCCGGCGGCTAATGCCTTCTTCGTATAGGCGGCATGGGTGTCGGGGTAGGTGTTGATGGAGACGGCATCCGGCTTCGTAGCGGCCAGAGCCTCGGCGTAGTCGGAGAACTGCGGGTAGTTAGCACCGAGGGTTGCGAGCATCGCCTGCCGCGACTTGGCTTGGCGGGCCACGATCCCGACGATTTCAAAACCGTCCATTGCGTGATAGGCCTTGGCATGGCTGGTGCCCATGTGTCCGCATCCAACGACGAGAATCCTGATAGGCTGTGGCATGGCGATATTCAAACGCTCCTCATGTTTCTTTGACTGTTTCTTGAAACTCGATCTGGCAATGAACCCCAACATCCGTCAACGGCTGATCGGTTGCTTGATCCGCAGGTAGGCAAACAGATCTCACAAATGCTGCGCACTGAGGCCATCCAGGAGGCCATCAAAATGCGAACCTCTGGGCCTTGAAAAGAGACAACACAACAGAAGCCATGAGGTTTTTTTGATTGTACCACACCCATGCGAGCCACCCGGGTTCAACATTGGCTGGCGTGAGATGGAAGGTCGGGGGACCTCACCTCAAGGAGTCGGTGCGTCGCAGAGGCCGCTGGTCTCTGGCCCAAACCAGATCACCACCAGGCCAAATAAATAGATTCCAGAGAGCACCGTGCCAGCGGCCGGAAAACTTCCGCCAAAGAGACCCATGAGCTGGGCGGTTTGGAGCGTGCCAACCGCCGCCAGCACTCGGCCAAAATTGTAGGCGAAGCCTTGGCTTGTGGCGCGGATGCTCGTGGCAAAAAGCTCGGGCAGGTAGAGGGGAAACCAGCCGTAAAACGCCGCAGTCACGCCCCCGGCGAGCGCCACTGCAACCAGAAAATTCCCGTTGAACACCGCATGCCCCTGATAAAGCCAAACCAGTGCCAGCGTCGAGGCAACACACAGCGTCGCATACGTTGCACGACGGCCACACCTGCCTGCCGCAAAGGCCGCCACAAGAGTGCCTACAACGGCCCCCGCCGCAATCGCTAACTGTGTGTATTCCTTTGCAAAAGGGTGCGTGCCATCGGCTGTCATCTGGATCGCCCAACTGGGAGCCCACTGCAACGAACCCCACGTGCCCAAGAGCGGCACTCCTGCCAGCATCGCGCCCAAGACCAACCGGCGACGCGTGATCGCCACCTCGGCTGGTCCGATGGTGCCAGCGGCCATCGCCCTATGGAGATACATTCTGACTGGATGCACGAAGCCATAAAACGCTGCCAGAATTCCTAGCGGCGTGACGATGGCTCGCACGAGGCCCGAACTCACTGCCGGGGACCACGCAAAAATAACGACCGAAGCCCCGATCGCGCCGCCAACAGTGGCGAGCAAATCGCGAACGGCCCAGTGCGATGTTCGCCCGCTGGCATGCTCCTCCTGCCACCGCTCTGATTCAGGAACGAAGGCCCTGATAAAAAAGACGAGCAACGCTGGCAGGGCGCCTGCGATCATGAGAAATCGCCACGCTTGATTGGCAAGCAACGACTCGACCCACAATTCTGGCAGCACCGTAGCCAGCCCACTCCGCACGCTCGCCGTCAGCGAGACCAGCGCAATGCTCACGACCGGCACCAGCCCAATGCCCACGTTTGACGCAGCGCCGATCAAGCCAGCGATCCACACCCGTGACCGAGCTGGCCACACCTCGTTGACCAACGCTACCCCGAGCGACCATTCACCCCCCATGCCCAGCGATGCAATGAAACGCAGCACAGCGATATGCCACGCCTGTGTAGCAAAGCCGCACGCCCCAGTGAAAAGCGCGTAGGTAAGGATGCTCAACGACATGGCCCGCACCCTGCCAATGCGGTCGCCCAGCCATCCAAAAAGCACGCCACCAGTCGCCGCACCAATGAGAAAGACAGCCATGATCACGCCAAACCAGCCCGTGACATCGGCGGCTTTTTCAATCCCTGCAGAGGCACTGCCTCCCAGTAGTTCGGCGAGTGCCGGTCGACCGACCAACGGAAACATGCCGATCTCAAACCCATCAAACATCCAGCCCAAGAGGGCTGCAACAAGCGCCATCCAACGGCCGCGTGAGTTGGAGGCGATGGGCACGGACTTCCTCGTAGACTCACTCGTTGGGTTTGTCGTGGACCCAGATTTTTCTCGCGCGCGATTCATTCTGGCGGCTCCGCAGACTTGCTCTGAACTGGCTCAACCGTGCCGACCACGATCGCTGGCTCTGGGAGCATGCGATTGATTTCGCTGACTCGCATACCAAAGCCAGGCCCGGCAAGACTTCCCAAGTCAACCCTCCCACTGCGGCGGCGGTAGATGCCAGGATGAATCACCGCCTCCGGAGAAGAGGCTTCGGGATAGAATTGCATAGCATTGGTCTCTACGCCGGCCAGCGTGCGGGCGTGCGCAGCCAGTCGCAGGTGAGGAATTGCCGCTAGCATCGGATTCGTGAGATCCTGCACCATCACGCCCATCCGGTGAACCTTCGCCCACGCCAGCGAAAGCAGGGCCCCTGTCTGCGTCTTGCATGTTTTTAGTGCCACGCCATTCCACCCCAGACGGTAGCCATTGGCAACGTACTGCCAGTTGTGGGCGCTCTCATCGAGAAAGAGCGGCGTGCGAGCGGCCACCGTGCGAACGTCGATTGGAAACGCCTTGAGGTCGTAGGGGAATGGCTGTTCAACGTAGAGCAGATGCTCTATGAGTCGCGGATTCTTTGAAGCCACCGCATCGAGCACTGCATGCACGTAGGCCGGGTCGCCAACGGTGCAGTTGAAATCGGCGCAGAAGCGGCTCACGCCGCCTGCAAATCCAATCGCTGCCACGCGTAGCAAGCGGTTGATATCCCAGTCGAGGTCAGTGCCACGGAGTTTGATTTTGAGACATTCCAAGCCGTCGGCTTGGATCCACTGTGCCAGCGTCACAGGATAACCATCGCTGGGCTCTGCGCCAGTGAGATCGCCCTCGTCGAGCGGGTCGAGGCCTCCCACCAAGTGCCAGGCCAGCAGATCAGTTGGCGGATTCGGATCCAGGAAATCGGCCGGAAATCGTCCGCGAAAGAGCGACAGGCCGGGGTCGGCGTGGCCAGCGTCGGCCCCTAAAAAATCGGCGATGTCGCGCGAAAGAAAGTCGGGGCCATAGGTGGCGTAGGTATCCACTCCATGAACCACTCCATAGGCGTCGTGGATCGCCAGATCGATCGGACTCAGGCAGACCAGCGCTGCCAATTCAGGGATCGGCTCAAACGGCGACGGTTCGCCGCACTGATTTGCCAGCGACCCAAGCCTATCCCGCCGGAAAGTATCTCCGATTTCCATGGCATGGCCCATTTCACCAAAGCCCGCGATGGCTTTGGTGCACGCCAGACAAAGCCGGATCATGGCCGCCTGCCGGAGTTCGTAATCGGCCGATGACGGCCACGCCCACTGTACGCTCAGCGGTGTCTCTCCCCAGCCAACCGCCCGCTTACCAACTCTGTTTTCCACCTCCACGGCCACCCGCACGCACGTCGCCGAATGCTGCACCTGCGAGCCAAACTTCAGCGGCACCCGCATCCGTACCGGAATGAGGTAGGCGGCCGCACCCGTGACCTTCACATCCGTTTGTCGTGTCAAGCAATCCTCTTGAGTCCAGCCTTCGAATCGGCAGTCATATGACCCGCAGATGATAGCATCTGAGTCTGCGTCTGGGAATCGATCGATTCCTCAGCGTTGGAGCCAACTGGCATTGTCAGCAGGGGGCTTGGCTTACAGCCCCAATGCGTAGCGTCGGGCGCGGTCGGCGATGGCCGGATCGGTGGTGGTCATCGCCACGCGGTTGAGAATCGTATCGAACCGATCTTTGTTGGGCTGTCGTAACGAGCGGTGGTGGGCCAGTTCAACCAGAGCCCGACAGGCTGCCTGCGCAAGAGACGGTTCATCCAAATAGCTGGCAATCCATTCTACGGCATCCATCGATCGCACCGCAGCCGCTGTGCGTTCCAAGATATATCCGCGATCCTCGGCGGGGCCATCGGCAGCAAGATCCATGGCCTGCTCAAGCATCGCCAACGTCTGGGCCGCAGGCCGCTCACTCTTCAATGTGAGCACTCGCACGTAAGCCCGCAGAGCCTTGCGGCCAAGAGACTGTCGCTCAACCGCCGCCAACGACTCCTTCGCAATCGACAGCAAGCGATCGGCAACTTCGGCAGTGGGCCAGTGGGAGAGACCGCGAATGGCGGCATCTCGAACCTGCGCATCGACCGATTGCAGGCCCGTCTCGATCTTGGCCAGAGCCGTTGTACCGCCCAGCCGACCCACTAGGGGCAAGCTATCGACCGCCGGCACGCCGCGTTTCTCCAAGGCTGCTATGACGATCGCGGCCGACTCATTCACGGGCTGAGTCACGGACGCGTTCTGTGTGGGTACAGACTGCTGAGCCACTCCCACAATCACGCGAGCTACGGCCTCTTTTCTGGCATCCCCACGCACCTCGAGAAAGAGGTCCACCAATCGACCCACATCGGTTGCATTGGGTTGGGCCAGCCGCCGCAGGGTGTCCAACGCCGGCTGCCAGGGAGCTGGGTCATCGACTGCTGCAATCGTGGCCAGCGGCTCAATCGCCGCGCGATCGCCAACATCTCCGAGCAGCATAATGATCGGCAAACGCAACTCCGGCCGGGTATCGAGCGCCGCGACGAGGGCCGGGCCGACAAGGCTCTTAGGCAGTTGAAGGAGTGAATCGTGGGCCGCGCGAGACAGATCGCCGCCGCGAGGCATCGCGTCCTTATCTGCCATCGCATCGAGCAGCACGGGAATCGACTCGGCCGCACCGGTCTGGCCCAGACATTCAATCGCCGTCACCCGCACTGCCGGCACATCGTCGCGGGCAACGCGTAGCAAAACCGGCATCGCCGCATCGGGCACCCGCCTTGCAGCGATCGCCAGAATGGACTGCCGAATGGCCGGGTCGTATGCGGCCAGCGTCTCCAGCAAGCCCACCAGCGACGCATCATCCAGGCTCGCAAGCGACCCAGCGGCAATGGCGCGCCGCTGCAGATCCGCATCGTGCAGCCACGCTAGAAGCATGCGAGCGTGTTGCACCGAGGAGGCCTCCAACTGATTGAGTTGGCCGACGAGTCCAGCTTGCCGCACACCTACCGGCTGCCCGGGGCGGGCCAACAATTCGTAGATGGCACGCGCCGCATCGCGGTTGCCAGCCAACGCTTCCGCTTCCGCTGCCCGCACGAGCGATTCGCCAAGCAGCGGAGGCATGGGCACTCCCACCCGCTCGGCCCGGGCACGGAGCCATGCGACCGACCGCATGTCGGCAATGTGTCCAAGGGCGCGCAATGCCGCCTCGGCCACCTGCGGATCGGTGTCATCGGCCAAAGCCACCACCAGCGGCACCGCTTCAGCATCCCGACGAGCCCCCAACGCATTGATGATGCCCGCTCGCAATGGGCCTGGCCGTTTTTGACCCGTTGGAGATTGAGCCGCTCGTAGAAACGACCGCAGAGCGACGAGCGAAGCGTCGCCTCCAATCGCCTCGATCGCCTGACGGGCCGCATCGGCCACTTGTGGATCGGGGCTGGAGAGCTCTCGGGCAAGGATCGGCACCTCGGAGGCTGTTCCAACAGCACGCAGCATCAGGCAGACCCACTGCTTTGCATCGTGAGTGGCTGACGTCTGTTCCAGCACGCGCCCGAGCCTCGCGGCGCATCCGGCCCGCGCAGACGGCGTCGCCATGCTCTCGATGGCCACGCGTTCGATGGCCAAAAGAGCCGCAAGATCCTGCCCGTGACGGTGGGCCGGCAACGCCTTCCACGCTGCATCGACCTCCATGGCCAACGCTCTTTTGACGTGCCCAACTCCAGGCGCCCAGATCGCGATCACGGCCAACCCACACAGGCAAGCCCTGACGCGACGTCTTTCGCATCGTGCAAACGAACTCTTCATCGCAGATGTCTCCCGAAAGTTTTGTGGCGCGGACCGCCGCGACGAAAATGGTTGCAGCCCGCGGACATACACGTGCCATTGATCGGCACGCTTACCGCACGATCAACCAATGAATTTTCCCATCGGCCGTCGGAAGCCTGTCAAAATCTACCACAAAACCGTCTGGCGATTGCTGCGTGATCCCGCGCGCCGTGACCCAACTGGTTTCTGCAAACACGGCAAAATGTGCGTCGATTTCTGGCCTCGGGAACATAACGACGAGTTCCCGCTGCCCCGCCTTAACGGGCACACCAACGCCGCGAAAGTTATGCGAGGCCACGTCCGTTCCCGAGAGGCCACCTACACCCATCAGGCCACCGGGAACCTCCACGCCGCCCCCCTCAAACCGCATGACTCCATCGGTAGGCGACACCGTCAACGACGCCACTTTGCGGTCCTTTTCCAGATCCCCATCGCCGGCGCGGATCGAGAGCACGGAATGCCGCTG
>CAIRDU010000539.1 GCA_903877395.1 uncultured Planctomycetaceae bacterium | reverse complement strand
CCTGCCGGAAAGTAATTTCGCTCCTGTCTTTTGCACGTCACTCATCATGAAGAAGCACCACTCTATTCGGCGAACAACCGTACTGCCTGGCTTTGGCATGAGCGCAGCGATTACATCGCTTGTGATTACCACAATGGTCATCATTCCCTTGGCCGTCCTCGTACTGAGGGCTGCGTCGCTGGGGCCTGAGGGCTTCCTAGCGGCTGCTTGGACGCCACGCGCCCGCGCTGCTTATGCCGTCTCGCTGGGCGCGTCAGCCCTGGCGGCGCTCATCAGTTCGGTTCTTGGATTGCTCGTCGCCTGGGTGCTTGTTCGCATCAACTTCCCAGGCCGACGCCTGCTTGATGCGCTAGTCGATGTACCACTGGCGCTGCCTACAGCAGTGGCGGGACTTGTCTATTCAACGCTCTACGTAAAGCGCGGGTGGCTAGGACAATTGCTAGTGCCAATGGGGATTCACGTGGCATATTCTCGACTTGGCATCGTTCTGGTGCTGGTGTTCGTCAGCCTTCCGTTTGCCATTCGCGTGGTGCAACCGGTGCTTGAAAGCCTCGAACGTGACACCGAGGAGGCTGCCAGGATCCTCGGAGCCTCTCGCACGCAAACATTCCTCCGAGTTGTCTTTCCCGCCATCTTTCCTGCCGTACTCACTGGCTTTGCCATGGCGCTTGCCCGCGCACTAGGCGAATATGGGTCCGTTGTTTTCATCTCGGGCAACATGCCATTTAAGACTGAGATCGCGCCGGTACTGATCGTCTCGCGGCTCGAAGAATTCGCCTATACGGAGGCAACTGCTATCGCCGTTGTGCTGCTCGGAATATCGCTCGCTATTCTTTTTGTCGTCAACGGACTCCAGCAGTGCGTGGCTCGTAACGCCCAATAACTCGGCACCACAACTTCGCTCCACTCTCCTCATGCCACACCCCGCCTCACACACAGCACACGCTGGCACTCTGCTGGGCAGGCTGCTCATCGCCGCAGCCGTGGCCACGGTGGGTTTCATCATCGTCGTGCCACTAGCCAGCGTGTTTTTTGAGGCATTTGCCGAGGGGCCGGCGGCGTGGTGGAACGCGCTGGCACATGATCCAGACACACGGCATGCCATCTGGCTTACGCTCACCGTTGCCCCAGTGGCCGTCGCAGTCAATACGGTCTTTGGGATCGCCGCGGCCTGGCTGGTCGCTCGCTTCCGATTTCCGGGGCGTTCGCTCTTAATCACGCTCTTTGATGTGCCCTTCTCTGTCTCGCCAGTCGTGGCAGGGTTGGCACTGGTGCTGATCTTCGGCCGGCAAGGACTGCTCGGACCGACTGTCGAATGGCTGGGCGTCAAAGTCATTTTTGCATGGCCCGGACTCGTGCTTGCCACCACGTTTGTCACGCTGCCCCTGGTCGTGCGCGAGTTAATCCCGGTGATGGAGGCAATCGGCCCAGACGAAGAACTGGCGGCTGTGAGTCTCGGGGCCAGCGGATGGCAAGTGTTTACGCGAATCACGCTGCCGAACATCCGCTGGGCGTTGTTGCATGGCATGGTGTTGGCAAACGCTCGCGCAATGGGCGAGTTTGGGGCTGTCTATGTTGTCAGCGGCCACATTGCCGGCGCTACCGACACGATGCCACTCCGGGTTGAAAAGCTCTTTCAGGAATACCGCACACCGGCATCAATGAGCGTGGCAAGCGTGCTGGCCGGACTTGCACTCGTGACGCTCTTGGCCAAGACCGTCATTGAACGCCAGATTGAAATGGAATCGCGTGAACTGGAATTAGCGAGATCGCTCATCGACACACTTGACGACACACGTACGGGGGGAGACGGTCTATGAACGAGCAGAGCCGGGGTATTCATATTCGGGACATCTCAAAATCGTTTGGTGCCTTCAAGGCGCTCGATCATGTATCACTCGAAGTACCACAAGGAACGCTTCTGGCGCTGCTCGGGCCTTCAGGTTCTGGCAAGACGACGCTCCTTCGAATTATCGCTGGGCTCGAATGGCCCGACGCTGGCACAATCGAGGAAGATGGCACGAACATCACTGATCGCCATGCGCGACAGCGGGAGGTTGGGTTTGTGTTTCAACACTACGCTCTGTTCCGACACATGAGCGTGTTTGAAAACATCGCCTTCGGCCTACGGGTGCGCGCGGTGCCGCAGCGGGAAATTGTCGCTCGCGTGAACGAGTTGCTGCATCTCGTGCGACTGGAGGGACTTGGTCAACGCAAACCATCCCAACTCTCTGGTGGTCAGCGGCAACGCGTGGCATTGGCTCGGGCGATTGCCATCCGCCCAAAGATCCTTCTCCTTGATGAGCCCTTTGGAGCGCTCGACGCAAAGGTGCGAGTCGAACTACGTCAGTGGCTACGCCGTCTGCATGACGAGATCGGCATGACCAGTATTTTTGTCACGCATGACCAAGAAGAAGCGTTTGAACTGGCCGACGAAGTGGTGGTCATGAACCACGGTAAGATTGAGCAGCGTGGCACGCCCGATGAAGTATTCGATCAGCCCGCCACACCATTCGTGATGGATTTCCTCGGGAATGTGAACCTCTTTCATGGACGAGTCGAGAAGGGGCAAGCCTTCTGGCATGGGATTCCCATCGCCTATCCCGATTATCCACACGCCGAGGCCAAGGCAGCGAGAGTCTATTTACGACCGCACGAACTCGAACTTGTCCGCGGAACAAAGAGTGCTTCCATAGAAAACAAAGAGCAGTCCGGCCAGGAGCAGAGCCTATCGGCTCACGTGCTACGGATCACTCGCAACGGAGCGATCACGCGAATTTCCTGCAGACCGCACGACTCTGAGAGCGAACTGCATGTCGACCTACCGGCTGAGGCGGCTCGATCCCTAGCACTCGAAACCGGAGAAAATGTACTGATCACCCCCCGCAACGTGCGTGTCTTTCTGCCGGATCCAGAATACGTCATCTGAACCAGTCATTTCTTTTAGTGCGCACGCGTGCGCGTCAGGAAAACCCATGAGCACCAACCGTTCCGACCAACCGCCTGCTGGGGCCAATGCTGGCCAGACAAACCCCGGAGCCACAGACCCCGAGAGCCCCCGAAACGCAGGAATCAACCAGATTCGCGAGGCACT
>CAIRDU010000538.1 GCA_903877395.1 uncultured Planctomycetaceae bacterium | reverse complement strand
GAGGTGCGAACGGTGGTGCTGGGCCACCTGCAGCGAGGCGGCAATCCAACCACGTTTGACCGAGTGCTCGCCACGCAGTTTGGGGCCCACGCCGTGCGGCTCATTCACCACGGCCAATTTGGTGAGATGGTTTGCTACCGCCCACCGAACATCGAGAGCGTGCCAATCGCCGACGCGATCCGATCGCTCTCGCGGGTCGACCCAAATAGTTCGGCAGTGCAGGCCGCCCAGGCACTGGGCATCAGTTTCGGCGATGCTGGCGAATTGGTCAGCCCGTTTGCAGGCCCTTGCGCCGCGGAGGCTTCTTCGTCTGGGTAGCTTCCCGTAGACTGTGTGCGGCAGCGGCATTGCGTGAAGGCCTTGGGCATACTCTTCCCATGAAACACATTTCGGCGGCAGGATTCCTGAGCCTCTTCAGGTTTATTGTGCCTGTTGTGCTGGGTATCGTATCTGTCGCCGCCTGCGTTTGGCCGAGGCAAACTCATGCGGAGCCTCTCGCGTGGAAGATACGAATTGAGGCCGGCGATATCGATCGCTCCAACCTGCCGATTCGAGTCCCCGTTGTTTTGCCGGAAGCCGCCGCCGTGGCTCAGAGCATACAGATCACGCTGGCCGATGGATCGCATGTGGCAGGCCAGATTCTGCCGCCGGGATTACTAGGAAAGCCGACCAGTGTGCCGGCTGGAAAGGTGCCCCGCGACATCGTGTTTGTGTTGCCCAGATTGCTGGCGGGCACGTCAATCGATGTGGTAGCAGAGGCTCAGGACGATCGCACTTCGGCGAATCCTCGCCTCCACTGGGCCGATGCTGCCGGAGCCACCGAATTACTCTTCTCCGGCAAGCCATTGCTGCGGTACGAGATGCCTGTCTACGATGCTTCCAGCGAAGAGACTCGCGTGAAAACATACAAACCCTTCCATCACGTTTTTGATCCGGCCACGGGGATCAAACTGACCAAAGGCGATGGCGGCCAATACACCCACCACCGCGGCATCTTCTTTGGCTACAACAAGATCTCGCACGGCACGGATAAAAAAGTGTCGTCCGACTGCTGGCATTGCACAGGCAAGGCAAGGCAGCAGCATCGCAAAGTGCTCGAACATATAGATGGAGATGTGGAAGGCCGCCAGCGAACGGCGATCGATTGGATCGGAAGCGATGAGTCGGTCGTTATCAGCGAGACTCGCGAACTTGCGGCGGTGCCCGTCGCCAGCGGCATAATCATCGATTTTGCCAGCCGACTTGAATCCACGGGGCCGGTGCAGTTGGAGGGGGATCCCCAGCATTCAGGCGTGCATTTTCGTGCCTCGCAAGAAGTGGCCGACGAGGCGAAGAGCCCAACGAAAAGCCAGACCTACTATCTGCGACCTGGTACGAAGGCCTCGCCCGGCGACTATCGCAATTGGCCCGACGACAAAACCTACATCAACGCCCCGTGGCATGCGGCCAGTTTCGTGGTCGGTGGCAAGCGGTCGACTGTGCTGCGAATCAACCGCCCGGCCAATCCCGGTGAAGCCCGCATGAGCGAACGAGACTACGCCCGCTTTGGGTCGTATTGTGAAGCGGGCGTGGCGGCCGACAACCCGCTTGAGTTGGGCTACCGTTGGTGGGTGCAGCCAGGCGAGATAACGCTCGAAGAAGCGGCCAGAATTGCCGCTGATTTTTCCAGCCCCGCGAAGGTGACGGTAGTTCCTAACAGGTGAGCGATTCGGTTTTAAACATTTTTGTGACACTTTAAACGCGGGGGAAATTTTTCATGGATGCGCCACACAATACTCCACAGAAGGCTGCCGGCAGAATTGCAAGCGTGATGCAAGAAGATCGCGTGTTTCCGCCCCCGCTCGAGTTTTCAAAGCAGGCCAGGATTGGTTCGCTGGAAGACTACCAGCGTATCTACGATGAGGCTGCCCGCGACCCCGATGGCTTTTGGCATGCCCGCGCGCAGTCGCTGCCGTGGATGACGCCCTACACGAAGGTGCTCGACTGGAATCCACCGGACGCGAAGTGGTTTGTGGGTGGCCGCACCAACGCATCGGCTGCCTGCCTCGATCAGCACATTGCCGCCGGCCGTGGCGATAAGATAGCAATCGTGTGGGTCGGCGAGCCAGTCGGCGAGCGACGGGAGATTTCGTATCGCCAATTGCATGCGGAGGTCTGCCAATTTGCCGCTGGTCTGACGCAGCTCGGCGTGAAGACGGGGGAAGTGGTTTCGATCTACATGCCGATGACGCCCGAACTCGTGATTGCGATGCTCGCCTGCGCCCGGATTGGGGCCGTCCATTCTGTGATCTTTGGTGGATTTTCAAGCGAGGCGATTGCCGACCGCAATCACGATGCAAAGGCCGTGGCCGTGATCACAGCCGATGGTGGCTGGCGGCGAGGAGCGGCACTGCCACTCAAGAAAAACGTCGACGAGGCTCTCAACAAGCCTGCGATCGACGGGCCCCAGACCGTGAAGCATGTCATTGTGCTCAAGCGTACGGGCCAGCCGGTGGAGATGGTGCCGGGTCGCGATGTGTGGTGGCACGATCTGGTGGCTGGCATGCCCACCGACACTCCGCCGGTGGCACTGGATTCCGAGG
>CAIRDU010000537.1 GCA_903877395.1 uncultured Planctomycetaceae bacterium | reverse complement strand
CCAGGCCAAGCCGGGTGAGGGGATCGTGGCTTTTGGGGCGAACCACGGCAACGAGTACGAAGGCCCGGTGGCACTCAAGCATCTCATTCGAGAGATCGATATCGACGCGGTGACCGGTCGAGTGATCCTGATTCCGGTTCTGAACCCAGCCGCTTTCTTGGCTGGAACCCGCGAAAGCGTCCTCGATGACGGAGTGAATCTCAACCGCGCGTTTGTCGAAGGGGCGGGTGTTTCGGCATCGCTCGCGGGTATCACGCACCGCATTGCGGCGTTCGTACGGCAATGCATCTGGCCGCAAGTGCATGTCGTTATCGACTTGCACTCAGGAGGCAACGTTGCAAGGTTTGCCCTCTGCGCGAGCTACCATCCCCCTGAAAACACTACGCTCGGCAAGCGGATCGACGACACAGCCCGCTGGTTTGGCACGCCTGTTGTAATGATCTACCAGAACCAAACCCCGGGCCTCCTTCCCAGCGAAGCCGAACGGATCGGAAAGATTACGGTCGGAACAGAATTGGGCTGGGGCGCCGCTGTCAACGCAGAGGGGGTGCGCTACGGTCGGCACGGCGTGCTCGCTGCAGCCATCCACCATGGACAATTGACTGGCACCATCGAACCCATCGGGCATCACAAAGCTGGCACGCAAAAAACTCTCGAAATCGTCGATCGCGAGTGCTATGTCACGGCGCCGTTCGGGGGCCACTACGAGCCCCTTGTGGACTGTGGATCTCGCGTGAAACGCGGCCAGACCATCGGACTTTTGCATGATTTCGACCACATTGATGCCGAGCCTTGGGGGGCGATTGCGGCAATCGATGGGGTTGTCCTGGTGCACGCATGGACGGCGACAGTCCCTCGGGGCCAACACATCGCGGTCGTGGGCAGGGAAATGTAATAGTGCCCTGCGAAGGTTTTTGAACGAGGCCGCTTGTGACCGTCACCGACTCCATCGCTTCCCAACGTAATCCAGAAGGAGAGGCGCCTCGCAACGCTTTCCCGGAAACGCGAGTACGGTATGAGGTGCTGGCATTTGCCTGCACGCTGTCGATGATCACCTACATCGATCGCGTCTGCTTCGGGGCAGCAGCACCACAACTTGCCTCCGAGCTTTCGCTCTCCGGTGTCGCCGACTTGAAATGGGCATTCACTGCTTTTGCCATCGCCTATTCTGTGTGCGAAATCCCAACCGGCTGGCTGGGAGACGCTTTGGGCCCTCGCAGCACGCTGATTCGCATTGTTGGCTGGTGGAGTATCTGCACCGCGATCACAGGGCTCGTGGGCGTCCGATTTGGAGCCATGACCCTCGGCGGACTTGGCACACTCATTGTCGTGCGATTTCTCTTTGGGGCGGGCGAGGCGGGAGCCTATCCCACCATCACCCGCGCGCTCCACAATTGGTTTCCTGCCGATGAGCAATCGACCGCGCAGGGATGGGTCTGGATGTCGGGCCGCCTCATGGGTGGACTGACTCCACTCTTCTGGATGCTGCTGACTGTTGGCACAGCCTGGACGCCACCGCTCATGAACTGGCGGTCGGCCTTTGTTTTTTTTGGCATGCTGGGTATCGCATGGTGCGTGGCATTCGCGGCGCTCTTTTATAATCGGCCCACAGAACATCCTCGGGTGAATGCCGCCGAATGCGAGAGGATCCAGCGGCATAAAAAAGATGCTGACGAGTCCTCGCATGCCGATGTCCCGTGGATGGCGTTTCTTTCAAGTGGCAACCTCTGGCTCTTGTGCGGCATGTACTTTTGCATGGCCTACGGCTGGTACTTCAACGTCACCTATCTGCCCAGCTACCTCCATGATCGCTATCACCTCTCAAACTCAAGCCTCTTGGGGGCGATCTACAAAGGAGCGCCCTTGTGGCTCGGCGCCATCGGATGTTTGGTCGGTGGCTATGGCGTCGATGCGCTGATCCGTCGCACGGGCAACAGGCGCTTGGTGCGGCGATGGGTTGGGTGTACAGGACTGGGGCTCTGCGCTGTCTGCTGGCTGGCGGCTCCGCTGGCGTCCAACGAACATCAGTTTGTGCTGGCCATTTCCTTGGCTGCGTTGTGCAACGATTGCACGCTCGCTTCAGCCTGGGCCACCTGTCAGGATATCGGCCAAAGGCATGCTGGAGTGACAGCAGCCTGGATGAACACAGTCGGCACAGGTGGTGCCGCGGTGGCCGGCTGGCTAACGGGCACGCTCCTCGAGCGGGCAGTGGACCATGCCGCCTGGCAGCTTCAAACGTCAGCGGCCACGCTACCGGAAGCCGTGCGGACAGCAGCGGTACTCGAAGGATACAACCACAACTTTCTGAGCTATGCTGCAGTCTATGCCGTGGCCGCGATCTGCTGGCTCGTGATCGATGCCAGTAAGCCAATCGCTCCGAGCGGCTCCTGAGAAGCTCATGCCAGAATATCCCGCACCACCTCGCCATGCACGTCGGTGAGCCGGAAATCGCGGCCGGCGTAACGGTAGGTCAGCTTCTCGTGGTCAAAGCCCATGAGGTGCAGCATCGTGGCGTGGAGGTCGTGGACACTCGTCGCGTTCTCTACAGCCTTGAAGCCGAAATCATCGGTGGCCCCGTGCACCGT
>CAIRDU010000536.1 GCA_903877395.1 uncultured Planctomycetaceae bacterium | reverse complement strand
TCCGAAAACAGCCCTCTCTGGAAAACGCCCCCTGGCCTCGGGCACCCCGCGGCGCATCATCCACATGGTAGTCGATGGGATGAGCTCCGGAATCCTCGCCTGCGCCAACCAGTATTCGGAGCATGTCCGAGGACGTCCCCTAACCTGGTTTCGCCTCATTGATCAACCCTCGACCCGGCAGGCGGTCATGAACGTGCGGTCGCAAAACTCGCTGGTCACCGATTCGTCGGCCTCGTCCTGCGCCTGGGGCAGCGGCGTGCGCATCCCCAATGGCAAGGTCAACCAGACAAGCAAGGGAGAGAAGTTAGTCACCCTTTACGAACTCCTCGGACAAGCGGGCTGGAAGCGGGGCTTGGTGACCACCACCGAAATTACCCACGCCACACCGGCCGGATTCATCGCCTGCGTCAACGCCCGGGGGAGCGGTGATGATATTGCCACCCAGTATCTCGAGCGCCGGATCGACCTGGCCCTCGGCGGCGCGAGCAACCATTTCCGGGCCGATAAGCGCAAAGACAAACGCGATTTGCTCGGAGACTTCCGCCGCCTCGAATACGCCGTGCTCCGGTCCCCCTCGGATCTCGCCTCGGCCCCGCGGGACCAGCGTTGGTTGGGCGTGTTCTCCGAAGGCCATATCCCCTACGTGGTGGACCAGCAGGGAGGCCTCACGAAAGTTGCCCCTACGCCCTCGCTGGCCGCGATGACCCGGGCCGCACTCCGACGATTCACACACGAGGAACGATTCATCCTTCAGGTCGAAGGCGGCCGGGTGGACCACGGTTGCCACAGCAACGACGCCGCGGCGGCCGTCCACGAGATGATCGCCTTCGATCAAGCCATCGAAGTCTGCCTCGAGTTCCAGAAGGACCACCCCGACACCGTCATTCTCATTACCACCGACCACGCCACGGCCAACCCCGGACTCAACGGACTTGGGGAGACCTACGAAAAGACCAACGCCGCCTTCCACAATTTGACGAAGGTGCGTCAATCCGTCGGCGAGATCCTGAACCGACTGCGCACCGCCGAGAACCGCACACAGGCCGCGGCGCGCCTCCAGGAATCCACCGGCTACGCGGCCAGCACCCGACGGATGGAAACGCTCGATCCGTTCCTCAAGAAAAAGGGTTACGCACTCTTCGACGCGTTCAACTCGGACACCTGCGCCTTGGGTCAAGTGTTGGCCAACCACACCGGCATTGCCTTCACCAGCGGCAATCACACCTCCGATTACGTGCCCGTGCTGGCCATGGGACCAGGCTCGGATCGCATTGAGGGATTCCTCCAGAACACCGAACTCTTCCGCCACGACCTCGACTTCGCCGGGCTCTCCTTCCGCAATCTCCAAGAACCCCTGGTGGCCGGCGCCTGCCAGGCCGCACCGACCGAGAACACCGCCGAGTACTTGCACACGGCGTAGTAAACGGTATCGAGCGGAGCAGATCCGAGGTGCGACTCCGAGAAACCCCGAGCGTCTCAGACTAAATCGAGTAAACACCCCTCACAAATCG
>CAIRDU010000535.1 GCA_903877395.1 uncultured Planctomycetaceae bacterium | reverse complement strand
TTCTGGTAGGCTTCGACACGGTGCTCGCACCGTGGGCCGATTCGTTGATTCAGCAGATGAATATTAATCCATCTGGTTTGATTCTCTTGAGTTTCAGTGGATGGAGGCTGGCAATCTTTGGCTTGGCGTTGGTGCTGGTGATGCGGTTTCGCCCAGAAGGGCTCGTGCCATCCCGTCGTTTGGCCGCAGAGTTGCACGAGGCACATCCATGAAGCCCGCGCCCCTAGGCCGATCGAATAGTTCGCCTTTGCGAGACGTTACTGGCTCGCCTTTGCTCGATGTCAATCGGCTAACGGTGCGTTTTGGCGGTCTCGTGGCGGTATCGGAAATGGATCTGGATGTGATCGAAGGGAGTATCACTTCGATTATTGGTCCCAACGGGGCCGGCAAGACAACGGCTTTTAACTGTATCAGTGGTATCTATTCGCCGTCGGCAGGATCGGTTCGTTTTGAAGGGCACCGGCTCGAGCGGCCATTGACGGCGGGCACATTCTGGAGGGCGATTGGAGTCGGTCTTCTCACAGGGCTGTTGTGTGCGGCGGCCGCCGTCGATGTGGATCGACTGTGGCTGGCTGTGGTGAAGCGGGGTATGGTCACAGGCCCCCCTTTTACGCTCGTCGATGCAACCGCTCGGCTTCGAGGCTATTTTCGCGCCGAATTGGCGATTGATCAGATGGCTGGAAAGTGGCGAGTGGTCAGCGCTGACGGTGCCGATGTGCTGGCCATCACTCGCGAACTGAGCGAAGCGAAGGCTCTCCGCAACGCCTTGCAGGCAGCCGTGACGGCGCGCCGCGTTGGCCCAGGCACAGTTCCCGATACAAGCGACTTAGCTGACGTGGTGGAGGCCGTTCCAGGGGCAAGACAGTTGCCAAAGGTAAAGGAGCATGTGCTCGACCGATTGGCAGGGGCAAAAAAAAGAATTCGCCGGCGCGGATGGACGGGCCTCTTTGCGGGATGGATTCTGGGCACTGCCGGGGCGTTGGCCGTTTGGCAGCGAGGCAGACGCTCCCCGCATATCGTTGCGCAGGCAGGTATTTCCAGAACATTCCAGAATATCCGCCTCTTTTCCAATATGACCGTGCTGGAAAACGTGCTGGTAGGCCTCGACCGCAGAATCCCTGGCGGTGTGCTGGGGATGCTTTTTCGCACGCCCGCCAACCGCCGCAGTGAGGAAACGGCTCGCAGCGCAGCCAGAGACGAACTCGCCTTTGTGGGGCTTGCTGACGATGTCAACCGGATCGCGGGCCAACTTTCCTATGGTGATCAGCGACGACTGGAAATTGCCAGGGCGCTGGCCACCGGTGCACGATTGATTCTTCTCGATGAACCGGCTGCCGGCATGAACCCGACTGAGGCAACGCATCTCGCGAGCCTCGTCGAACTGATTCGCACCCGAGGCGTAACGGTGTTGCTCATTGAGCACCATATGAACGTTGTTATGCGAGTGAGCGACCGTGTGGCCGTGCTCGATCATGGCGTCAAAATTGCGGAGGGCACCCCCGCTGAGGTGAAGCGTGACGAACGGGTGATCGAAGCGTACTTGGGCGGGGCGTGAGGAGTACACGATGCCGATACTGGAAGTTCACGAACTGGAAGCAGGATATGGCCCCATCCGGGCGCTGGATCGTGTTTCGCTGGAGGTGCAGGAAGGTGAACTGGTTGCCATCATCGGTGCCAACGGGGCTGGCAAGACGACGCTTCTCATGGCGATTTCTGGAATCGTGCCGGTGCGCAGCGGTGTGGTGCGATTTCGAGGTGGCGCGATCAATGGGCTTCAGCCACACCAGATCGTGCGGTTGGGCATCGGCCACTCGCCGGAAGGCCGCAGGATCTTCCCGCGACTCACTGTTCGCGAAAACCTCGAACTTGGTGGCTTCACGCAGCCCAACTCGTCGCAACTCAAGCGAGACATCGACGAGGTTTGCGGACTCTTTCCCGTGTTGGGCGAACGCATGGGTCAGTTGGGCGGCACGCTCTCCGGGGGCGAGCAGCAGATGCTTGCTCTGGGCAGAGCCCTTGTCGGACGGCCAAAGCTGCTCATGCTCGACGAGCCATCGCTGGGGTTGGCCCCCTTGATCGTGACAAAGATTTTTGAAGTGATCGCGGGCCTCTCCTCTCGCGGCATTGCCGTCGTGCTCGTCGAGCAAAATGCGTATGCCGCCTTGAAACTGGCGACGCGGGGCTACGTTCTCGAAACAGGCCGCATCACGCTGACTGGCAGCGGGAAAGATCTGGCCGCCGACCGCCGCGTGCAAGACGCGTACCTGGGGGAGTAGGCACGCCAGACGCTTAGGAGTGAGTAAGCGTGCCAGACGCTTAGGAGCATCGAATTTTCGCTGGAGTGGGTGTCTGGTGGCACAAGCTGGCGATGGATGCTGCAGAAGTCTTGTCGCGTGGGCGAGTGCGCATGCCAGTCGCTGCGGGCACCGCGAGGCTCACGTCCAGAAGCCCAGAATCATAAGGACCTCGATGGTCAGAATGATTCCCACGCCCACCAGTGATTCGCCAGCAATAAGGCCGCTGGAGATCGGAACGATAGAGGCTTCCGCGACTTTCGGCGAGGCCCGTGCGACCAACCATGCAACAAAGGCCCCGACAAACATCGCGATCGAGTTGAATGCCGGAATCACTCCGGCGATCCCGAGGCCCGTTGTAGATGGAATCCACATGCGCAACTTGGGTGGCGCACGCTCCTCCAACAGCGTGAGCACGATTCCGAGCAACGCGCCGATTACGATTGCCTCCTTGGCCCCTGGTGGCAGAGCGTCGATGCCCTTGGCGAGCAGTTCCGCGACGCCAGCCCAGACCTTTGCGGCCGGTGCGGGAAGTGACTCAGAACCAAGCTTCCCAGGATCTCGCTGCACAACAAAAAGATAGGCCGGCACCGAGACAAGCGTTCCGGCAATCACGCCAAAGAATTGTGAGATTGTCTGCTTGCGTGGATTGCCACCTAGTAAATAGCCACTTTTTAAGTCGGTTAGCAAATCGGAGGCGTGAGAGGCGGCGCCCGATGTGAGGGACGCCGTCAG
>CAIRDU010000534.1 GCA_903877395.1 uncultured Planctomycetaceae bacterium | reverse complement strand
TAGCCTTGGCGTGCTCCTCAGCACTGGCCTTTCGGAGCCGCTCAAGTTCCGTCACATCAGCATCGTCAAAATTCGTGAGGTGAGGAATCGTAGATACGCTTCGCAGCATGTTAGCTGCAATCGTGCGACGCATGCGACTCATCTGCTCGCGGCGTACAGGCCCCCACGTGTCGTGCTCGAGGGCAGCCGACTGGGCCGACCCGGCGTTGGCTTTGGAAAGCCTCCCATCCGAAGAGCCTCGCCCCGATCCTTGAGCGCTGGCCTGCCGGACCGCTGCCACAACATCGTCTCGCACAATCCTGCCGCTGGGCCCGCTGCCCCGCACCCTGGCCAGATCCACTCCGAGCTCCCGAGCCAGCCGCCTGACTGCCGGACCAGCCGGTTCGATCGCGGGCGGTGCCACCGCAGTGGCAACTGGCTGCGTCTCCGGCACTGCCTCAGCCAGAATCACAATCGCAGAAGCCGCAGGCGCCACTGCCTTGGCAACGGGCGCAGCAACCTGGACGGCAGGCGCAGGCTTGGGCAGCGCAGGCTTGGCCGCCGTAGGCACAGTCGCGGCAGCGCTTGCCAAGTCGAGCGTGACGAGTGCCTGCCCGACTTTGACAGTGTCCCCCTTTTTCACAAGCACGCTGACCACGCGGCCACCCGGCGGACAGGGCACTTCAATCACAGCCTTATCGGTCTCCACCTCTAGAAGGGGCTGCCCTGGCTTGAGAACGTCGCCAGCAGACACAAACACCGTGACGACATCGCCTGAGGCGATATTTTCACCCAAATCAGGCAGCTTGAATTCAGTGGCCATGGCGAAAGACTGTTTCCTGTTTTTTCAGAGAAAGACCATTGGGAAATCAACGATGGGCAGACCACTTCACGCCGAGGCAGCATCGACTTTATCCGGATCGATGCCCAGCCGCGTAATGGCTTCAGCCACAACATCCGGCCCAATGGCACCCACCGCAGCCAATCGCGACAGGCTGCCGATCGCTATGCACTCTGCATCCACTTCAAAATGCCGACGTAGCGGGCCCCGCGTGTCGCTGCGACCAAACCCATCGGTGCCCAACACAAAGAGCCCACCGGGCACCCACGGATCGAGCTGCTCGGGAACGCCCCGCACATGGTCGCTGGCCGCCACAAACACGCCATCGGCCTTTGCGAGCGTTTGCTCCAAATAGCTCTGCCGAGGCCTTGCCTGTGGATGCAACATATTCCAGCGACGGCACTCTTGAGCCTCGCGTCGCAGTTCCTTCCAGCTCGTTACACTCCACACAGTGCTGGCAACCCCGAACTGCTCGGCCAAGAGATCGGCAGCGCGAAGCACCTCTCGCAAAATTGCGCCCGAGCCCATCAATTGCACCCGTGGTAGCGCCTTGACCTGCGGCACTTTTACTTGCGGTATCTTTGACGGCGATGGCTTGCCCTGTGGCGGCTTGGCCTCCGTATCCCGCAGCTTATACATGCCCTTGAGAATTCCCTCCTCACAACCGGGAGGCATCGAAGGCATCTCGTAATTTTCGTTATAGACGGTGATGTAGTAGATCCAATCTTCCCCCTTGGCATACATCCGATCCATGCCGTCAAGCATGATCACGGTTGTCTCGTAAACAAACGCGGGGTCGTAAGCCTTCACCGTAGGATAGGCCATCGCAAACAGCTGGCTGTTGCCGTCTTGATGCTGCAGGCCCTCCCCAGCCAGCGTGGTGCGGCCAGCAGTGCCGCCCAACAAAAAGCCGCGAGCACGGGCATCCATTGCCGCCCAAATCTCGTCGCCGATCCGCTGAAAGCCAAACATCGAGTAGTAAATAAAAATCGGTATCATCGGCACGCCGTGGCTCGAATACGCCGTACCGGCAGCAATGAAGCTGGACATACTGCCGGCTTCTGTGATGCCCTCTTCCAAGATCTGCCCGTCCTTTGCCTCGCGGTAGTAGAGCAACTGATCCGAATCGACCGGCTCGTACAGTTGCCCGCCATGCGCATAGATGCCGCACTGCTTGAAGAGGGGATCCATACCGAACGTGCGAGATTCATCCGGCACAATCGGCACGATATATTTGCCGATCGATTTATCCTTGAGCAGCGAGGCCATGAGCGTAACGGCGCCAGTGGTTGTGGACACCTCGCGACCGGTGCTCTTCTCAATGAACGCCCGGTAGTCGTCTAGGGATGGCGTTTTAAGCAGCGGCGAATGCTTCGGCCGACTTGGCACAGCACCCCCGAGCGCCTCGCGACGCTCCCGCAAATACTTGATCTCCGGTGAATCATCGGGCGGCCGATAGAAGGGGGCTTTAGCCACCTCGTCGTCAGAAATCGGAATCCCAAAACGGGTGCGAAAGGCACGCAACTCTTCTTCGTTAAGCTTCTTCTGCTGGTGGGTGACATTGCGGCCTTCGCCCACCTCGCCCAAGCCGTAGCCCTTGATGGTTTTGGCAATAATCACCGTTGGCTTGCCGTGGCATTTCATCGCTGCGTCGTAGGCCGCATAGACCTTTTCGGGGTCGTGACCGCCACGGCGGAGTTTTTTCAGTTTCTCGTCAGAGAGGTGAGCCACCATCTCCGACAGTTCCGGATCGGCCCCAAAGAAGTGCTCGCGAATATAGCTGCCAGGCATCACCACATACTTCTGATACTGCCCGTCGACGACCTCGTTCATTCGCTTGACGAGCAGTCCTTTTTCGTCCTTTGCCAGCAGGGCATCCCACTCCTCGCCCCAGATCACCTTACTCACATTCCAACCGGCACCACGAAAAACACCTTCCAGTTCCTGAATGATTTTGCCGTTGCCTCGCACGGGTCCGTCCAACCGCTGCAGGTTGCAGTTGATGACAAAGATAAGGTTGTCGAGCCCCTCGCGAGCCGCCAGCGAAATGGCACCGAGCGTTTCGGGTTCGTCGCACTCGCCGTCACCGATAAAACACCAAACGTGTTGCTTGCTGGTGTCTTTGATGCCGCGATCCTGCAGATACTTATTAAACCTCGCCTGATAGATGGCCATCAGCGGTCCCAAGCCCATCGACACCGTTGGAAACTCCCAGAACTCAGGCATGAGCCACGGGTGCGGATAGCTCGACAGCCCGCCTCCTTCGGCCAACTCTCGCCGAAAATTCTCCAACTGCTTTTCTGAGATGCGGCCTTCCAGAAACGCCCGCGAGTAAATGCCGGGCGATGAGTGCCCCTGAAAATAAACTTGATCCCCCGAAAAATCGTCTCCCCGACCACGGATGAAGTGGCTCATAGCAACTTCGATGAGCGTGGCCGCCGAGGCGTACGTGGAGATGTGGCCGCCAATGCTTTTGTCTTCTCTGTTCGCACGCACCACCATCGCCATCGCATTCCAGCGAATGATGCTCTTGATACGTCGCTCGATCTCGCGGTTTCCTGGAAACGCCGGCTGTCGGTCGGGCGGAATCGTGTTGATGTACGGAGTGGTCGTCGAGAACGGAATCGGCACGCCGAGCCGATATGCCTCCTGCTCGATCACGTGCAAGAGATAGCTGGCCCTATCACCGCCGCGACTGCTAACGACATAACGCAGTGAATCCAACCACTCCCGGGTTTCCGACGGATCTGAATCAACGACCGATGTGCCATCCACGGGCACGGGTTGCCCCGTCGTACTGTCGGTCACCTGCCCAATCGACATTTGGGCATGGGCCCCCAATGGTAAAGGCTGCCCTGGCTCAACTTCGCTGCCGGTTTGATCGATTTCGGGGCTGGCCATGAGGGTCTCCGGGAAGGTGGACACGACTTTTCTCATTATTCCGACCGGGTAGATGGGCGTAAAGCCCGAGTTCTCGGTCACCCAGCATCCTGCGGTTGGGCAGGGCTATTTTTCAACAGCCTGCTCATGGGATGGGGTGCGAGGACGGTAGATCTCTGTGGCTAGGCCGAAATAGTTTTCGGCCGAAAAAGCCAGCGTTTCGCCGAGCGTTGGATGCGGGTGGATCGTTTCGGCAAGGTCGCGGGCCGAACAGCCCATTTCAATCGCCAAAACGCCTTCGGCAATCAATTCGCCCGCGCCAGCCCCCACCATGCCCACGCCCAGCAATGCGTCAGTTTCGGGATCGACGAGAATCTTGGTCATGCCCTCCGTGCGACCCAACGCCTGCGCCCGGCCACTCGCCGCCCACGGATACCGACTGATTTCCACAGCGCGGCCCTGTGCAGTGGCCTCCTGCTCGGTGAGGCCGGCCCAGGCGATCTCCGGGTCTGTAAACACAACCGCAGGAATGGCGCGGGGTTCAAAGAGGGCTGGATCGCCGTGCAATGCCTCGACGGCCACCTTACCCTGATGGCTTGCGCGGTGGGCCAGCATTGGCTCTCCGCAGACGTCGCCGATAGCGAGAATCTTCGGGTCGGCGGTGCGTTGCTGGGCGTCCACTTCAACAAATCCCTTGGGGCTGACCACGACAGCTGTGTTTTCTAAACCAATGCCGTCGGAATTTGGACGGCGGCCCACCGCCACGAGTACCCGTGCAAACTCGCGTGTGCTAGCCCCTTCGGCATCTTCCAAGTGCACCAGAATCGAGTTGCCACGGTCTTCCAGTTTTGTCACCTTCGTGCGGAGCTGAATGTTCTCAAAAAGCTTTTGGAGCCGCTGCGACAAGGGCTTCACTAAATCGCGATCGGCTCCCGGCAGCAGCGTGTCGGTGAGTTCTACAACCGACACCCGGGAGCCCAGTTCGGCGTACACAGTTCCCATTTCGAGACCGATATAGCCCCCCCCAATCACCAAGAGCGATTCTGGAATGTCAGCCATTTCCAACGCCTTGGTGGAATCCATCACTCGAGGCGTCGGCAGATCGAATGCTGGAATTCGGGATGGCCGCGAGCCGGAGGCCAGAATGCAGTGATCAAACGTGAGCGTCTGGCTGGCCCCACCGGGCTCCGAGGCCGCGATCTCGAGCGTGGAGGAGTCGGCGAATCTGGCATTGCCGTGAAACACCGTCACCTTGCGGCGTCGAGCGAGTTGCGACAAGCCACCAGTAAGCGTCGAAATCACCTGTTCCTTGTGCCCTCGCAGCACATTGATGTCGATGGATGGCCGCTGGAAGTGGATTCCCCATGCCTCCATTTCTCGCGTTTCAGCCAACACCCGGGCGACGTGCAGCAACGCCTTCGAGGGAATGCAGCCACGCAGCAAGCATGTGCCACCCAAACGGCTGTCTCGCTCTACGATCGCCACCTCCATGCCGAGGTCCGCGGCCATAAATGCGGCGGCATAGCCCCCAGGACCTCCCCCCAACACCACCAAGGGAATGTGCGTCATAGGTTGCATGGCTCCTGTGTTTGCGGCGGGCGGGCCACTGCCGCGGCGTGGTTTGGACTCGATCAAAGTGCCGGTGATGTTGTAGTTTGATCCAATGATTCCTTCAAGAAACACCCCGGCACACGCCCGCCTTGTGACTTTTCAGGTGAGGGCATAGGCCTTCGTGCATGCTCTGATGATGACTGCGATGAACTCATGGGTGGGCCGCGTATTCTCGCTCGACACTCGCAGCCTAGCCGTGTTTCGGCTGGCATTGGGCCTGATTGTCTGCACAGACGCCCTCTTGCGAACACGCGATTTCACGCTCATGTTTGCCGCCGACGGCATGTTTCCGCTGAGCGTGCTGAGGATCTATTTATCCGATCCCTGCGCCTGGTCGCTAGCGTTTTGTGTGGATGCCACATGGTGGAGCGGAGTCGTCCTTCTGCTGGAGGGCATCGCCGGCATTGTCTTGGCCGTTGGTTGGGGCGGCCGATGGACAACCGTGGCAGCGTGGGTGGCGGTGGTAAGCGTGGTGCGGCGTACGGCCCCAGCCACCAACGCAGGGGATCTCTGGCTGATCTGTCTTCTCTTCTGGGGAATATTTTTGCCGCTCACGGCGGCGTGGTCGCTGGATACATTCTGGAGGCAAGATCGCGCATCCCGTGATAACAACGGGACTGTGTGCCGGATTTTCTCAGCGGCAACGGTCGCGATCGTACTGCAGATTGCTGCGGTCTACATGTCTGCCGGCCTCGCCAAATGCAACGAATCGTGGTTCTCCGGGGATGCTTTTTCGTATGCCCTCTCGGTACACGATCACGGCACGCATTGGGGCAGCGTGGTTGGCTCGTTTGCTCCGCTGGCAAAACTCGTCACGTGGAGCGTTTTGGCAATCGAACTGATCGGCCCATGCCTACTGATTGCGTGGCCGCAGCCGAGTGTCCGATTGACGCTGGTGGCCCTATTTATTTCGTTTCATCTCGCAATCTGCGTGCTGATGTCAGTTGGGATCTTTGGCTTTGTGGGAGTGGCCGCGTGGCTGGTCGTTGTGCCGACAGAATTCTGGGGATGGCTGGCTGGTCACAGGGATACGCCTCAAGGGTCTGAAACCCTCGCCGAAAAAGACACGCAAAAAAATACGATGGCTCGTGGCAATCCGTTGGCCAACTGGTTGTGCGTGGGCTGTGGAGCCATAGCGATTGCAAGCTTGGCTCACCAAATCAGTCCGTATCGGTACTCTCCCCTGCCTGCTCCCCTTGCCTCTGCAGTACGGCTCACAGGCCTTCATCAAGATTGGAACATGTTTGGCCAAGTGCTCCGCCAAGAGCAGTGGGTCTACGGTCGCGCCCAACTTGTCAGCGGTCAGATCATCGATGTGCTCCGCCAAGGACGTGCCGTCGAACCCATCCAGCCAGCCGGTGGATTTTCGTCGCTGCCGCACCACCGCTGGCACAAAATCTTCTGGGAACTGCCTCACCAGCCGATTCGTATTTTTTCGGCCAGCATCGCCGCTGCCATCGCACGCCAGTGGAATCGCACGCATGCCCCTGCCGAATGCGTCCGCACTCTGGAAATCAGATTCGCACGGCTGAGCAACGATCCCTCGCCGGGCACGCTCCACGAACTGCTCTTGGCCACTTGGCCACCGCGAGACCCCCACGGCCGCGGCAACCTAGACCGACTCCTCGAACAGCATGGCGAATGAAACCCTTTATTTCTTGCTGCTTTGCCTCTCCCTTTGGGAGGCGATTCGTAGGCAGGGCAAATCGTCTGTAGACTTCGTGGCGACCTGAAAGCCAGCCCGCGATGGCTGGGCTATGAGCGAGAGTGGCGAAATTGGCAGACGCGCTGGATTTAGGATCCAGTGCCGCAAGGCGTGCGGGTTCAACTCCCGCCTCTCGCATTGTTTGGAAAGCGTGGTTGTGGATGCAGCGACACACTCTCATCGCAGGGGGTTGGTCCGAGGCGCATGGCTCGCAGCGAACTCGGGTTCGACATGCGATGCTGGCTGGATCGCTTGTGGCTGGCGACTCGAAAGTGGCCGGAGTGCCTGCTCGCGTAACGTTTGGCGTTGCACGGCCTGCCACTGTAGAACCGACTGCTTTTGGTTGAATTCTAGTCGCTTGGAAACCCTTTCCACAGACTCTGGAGTCACCCTGAGGGAAGCCTCATCGAAGAGATTTTCCTCCGCCGGTTGCTGCTGTTTTTTTTCCGCTGGTGGCTCCTCTGGATCGGGTTTGGGTTGTTTCGGCTCAAGCCGCGATTGTTGACGCGGTGATTGCCTGCTGGACTCGGGCTCCACGGCTGGCCTAGCTGGCTCTTGCGTGTTTGGGGGTCGTGCGTCTGAATCCCGTGTGTCTAATTCCGAAGCATCTGAATCTGTCGCGTCTGAATCCTCTTTAACTGGCGGCAACAGCGATTCCTCATCCACCCCTGGCACTTCCAGTTTGGGAGGTGAGAAAGGCGTAGCTACTTCAGTATGGGCCGCTTGCACCACCGCCTGCCCAGGCCAAGTCCGCCACTGAGTGCTGTAAAATCCGAAACTCTCTGGTCGCACCGGACAGTGCGCCGGGCAGCCGCCAGTCTGGCACTGTCCATTGCAGTGCGATCCTTTGCCAGAAACAGTGTGATTGCATTGATTGCATTCGCTATTCCGGCACCGACCGCTTTCGCACCGTCCATTCTCGCACGCACTGTGCCCCGTTCCGCCGGCGTGCACGACTGCATTGGAGTCCGAGCGACTCAGTGGCTGCCGCTGCCTGACAGGTGCGGCATATGGCATGGCTGGCATGGCAGCCATGCTCTCGTTTGCAGACGCGTCGGTTGGCACAGCCCCTCCCACCAACGCGAGCAGCATTGCCACGATCCGTGCAGGCCTTCGTGATAGAATCACAGTCGTCGCTTTCCTGACGTGCATCGTACATGCCTCCGGAACACCTCGTGCAGGCGTTCAACTCGATTCAACCGATTCAACCCGTGCAGATGGTCTATCGTCCGAAATGCTCTGGAATCTTTGCCCGATCATTTGCCGCGCAGGCCACACGCTTCCACAAAACACGGTTGAGACCGTAAACTCTCCTGTTCACCAATTCAGCCTGAAAGACGCCCCTACCCTGCTTTCCGTATTCTTCCTGGAGTCGACTCGATGATCATTCGTTTCCCCTTGGGCGGCACTGCTCTGATAGCATTTGGCTGGTTGGCTTGTGTGTTAGCTGGCTGGGTGCCTGCGGGGATTCCCGCTGCGACGCTATCCGCCGAGGAATCTGTCGGCCCACTGGAGGTGCTCTATATCACCGGTGGTTGCTGCCACGACTACGACGCTCAAAAAGAAATCATTACTCGGGGGCTCGAATCGCGAGCCCGCATCCGCACAACGGTCATCCACGAAGGGGGCAGCAGCACCGATCACAAGGTGTCTCTCTATACAAAGCCCAACTGGTCCAAGGGATATGACGTTGTGTTTCACAACGAGTGTTTTGCCTACGTCAAGGATCCCGCATTTCTTAAGCTGATTGTGGCGGAGCACGAAAAGGGTGTGCCCGCCGTGCTGATGCACTGTGCGATGCACTGCTACCGAGCTGGCAATGACGATTGGTTTCGGTTTTGCGGCATTACATCTCCCGGCCACGGTGCTCACTATCCCTACACGGCAACACTCATTGCCGAACACCCGATCCTGCGAGGCTTGCCGAAGAACTGGGAGATCCCCAACGAAGAGCTCTACTACTGCGACAAAGTCTGGCCGACTGCCACACCGCTGGCCGAGGCCGTCAGCCGCGAAAAGCAGGCTCCGCAGACAGTGCTCTGGACGAATCAATTCGGAAAGGCCCGCGTCGTCGGCACAACGATCGGCCACTATCCAAAAACGGTTGAGATGCCGGCCTTCCTCGATCTGCTTACCAGGAGCACGCTCTGGGCTGCGGGTAAACTCAACGATGACGGCACTCCCGCCGACGGTCTGGCACGACCCGTTGTTCAGGCTGCGGCTGACTGGGCCGCGTCTGTCAAACTGCCTCCTGCGGAGCAAGCCAAGGCTGTCAGGCTCTTCAACGGTCGCGACTTCGCTGGCTGGGAGGGGCATATCGATCCATACTGGTCGATCGCCGATGGTACGATCGTGGCCCGCAACGATGCCTCAAGCCCTCCCAAGGTGAGCACCTACCTGCTCACCACAAAACCCTATCGCAACTTCCGACTCCTCTTGGAGGGCCAGCTTGCAGAGTCCGAAATGCACTCAGGCGTGTCGCTGTGGGGGAAGAAATTTGAGCAAGACGGTGAAACCTCTAGTTATCAGGGGCACCTCGTGATGTTTCCATCTGGTTGGGGTCTCTACGACCTCTTTCGGCGCAAGGGCTTGAGCGGCGATCAGAACGGAAAAGCAAAAGCTGCAGGCAAGCAACACGATTGGAACCAGATGGAAATTCTGGCCATCGGCAGCCGGATCCGTTTGGTGGTCAACGGCCACTTCGCATTTGACTGGACCGACCCCGCACCGGAACTCTGCGTCGCCGGCCCGATCGGCTTGCAACTGCACTCCAATACTGTCCCCCAAGAAATTCGGTTCCGGGGGCTTGTAGTCGTAGAAGATCCGCAAGATGTGCTCGTGACAGCCACCCCAGTTCCCTAAAGAACGCCTTGCCGCATTCGTTTGTTGTCACGTCTTTATGCCCCACTGATTTTTGAGGAAATAGGTCGATGAAGCTGGTCAACGTACGGCTTCTGCTCATCCTCGTTGCCGTCGTGGTGGGCGGCATAACCGGGGTCTATTTTCTTCATCGATTCCAGGTGGACCGCAATGCCGATACGTTTGCCACACAGGCCCGCCAGCGAATCGTAGAAGGCCGAAATGCAGACGCGCTTAACCTGTTTGCCCGCTACGTGAACTTGCGCCCGAACGACAACGAAGCGTACGCGGAGTTTGCCCAACTTATGCTCAAGCGGGCGGAGTCTCCCGACGCGACTCGCAACGATATTGCCCGCGCCTACGCAACGCTTGAAACTGCGGTTCGCAAAAGTCCAACCAACGCTCTGCTGCGGCAGAAATTGGCCGTGTTTCAAATGCGAATCGGACGTTTTGCAGATGCTAGAGCACACTTGCAAGTGTTAGTCGGCCAACCAGTACAGGACAGCCCCGGCCCAGAAAAAGAAGGGAATAAAGAGAAAAATGAAAAAAACGACGCGGACAAGTTCCTCACACCCTCGCAGTTGGATGTGTTGCTGGCGCGATCCTGGGCCGGCACCAACAACTTCGAAGAAGCGGCGAGCATCGCCAGCCGGCTGATCGGATTCGACCTACCCACCAAAGCGTTTGATCCCAAGCACAAGGTCTCGTCAGACAGCACTGAGGCCTTCATTATCCTGGCAGCCATTCTAGAAGAGAAATTGAGAGACTCTGCGAGCGCGACCCGCGTGCTCGACCAGCTTGTAAAAGCCAATGCAACGGATCCCAAGGCGTGGCTTGCCTTAGCACGCTGGCACCGCCAACGTGGTGACCTCAAGAGCGCGAGCCAAGATGTTGCCCGAGCATCACAACTGGCGCCAGACGATCCGGAAACGCTGCTCACCGCCTTTGAAATTGCCCTGACTGAGAAAGACCTCGCTCAAGCAGGCAAGATCATCGAGCAGGGGTTCAAACTTTTTCCGACCGACGAGCGAATGGTGCGAGGCATGGCTGTGCTGGCAATGCAGCAGCAGCAACCCGATCGAGCCATTGAAGTACTCCAGGACGCTGTCCAGAAAATGCCCAATCGGGCTGCGATGCTGCTGCTGCTTGCCGATGTGCTCCTGCAGCAAAACAGGGTTGCCGAAGTTGAGCTCACAATTGGGAAACTCAAAGAGGCTGTGGGCGCAGCCAACCCATCGGTCGGATTGCTTGAGGCCCGCGTGCTGGTTTCGCAGCAGCTTTGGCTAGAAGCCAAACAAAAACTCAACCTCGTCCGACCGCTGGTGGCAGGATCGGATGAGCTCACTCGGCAGGTCGACTTATATCTCGGTCAGTGCTACGAGCAGCTTGGGCAGTTTGATGAACAGCTTGAGGCAAACCGCCGCGTGCTCTCGGAGGATCCCACGTCGCTGGCGGCCCGTGTAGGTGCCGCCTCGGCGTTGGTCGCCTCGGGAAAGGCAGACGAATCGCTCAGCGAGTTTGAGGCAGTTGCTGCAACTATTCCGCCCGATCGCCTCACATCCATTCCTCAGGTGTGGAGCCCCCTGCTTCAGTTACGTGTTGCTGCCCAAATGAAACGCCCGGAGGCCGACAGGGATTGGTCGGCAATCGACGGTTTGCTCGACACCCTCCAGCAATCTGTCCACGTTTCCGCTGCCCAGATCGCACTCCTACGAGCCGATGTGCTGGTGCGCAAAGGCGAGTCGGAGTCAGCCGTGGATCTGCTCACCACTGCAGCTGCCACCACGCCTGACGAACCGCAGCTCTGGACAGCCTTAGTCACGCTGGCACTGCGGGAAAAAGATTTGACTGCGGCCCGAACGCTGCTGGCCAGAGTGCCCTCGGCTGTGGCCAACAATCCGAGCCTGCTCTTGATTGAGGCGCAACTAGCGGCCCGCGAGCCGGCCGAGACGGCCTCAAAACAACTCTCCAGTATCGAGGAGCGTTCGGAGCAACTGCCCGCAGCCCAGGCCAGTCGCGTGCTCTCGGGCTTGGCAGCGATTCGCATGAACATGGGACAGCGGGCTGACGCCGATCGCCTCTGGACGGCCTTACTCAAAAAGACCCCCGACGATTTGCGAGTACGCACGGCACTCCTTGAATTGGCACGCGAAGAGGGGGATGTCGAAAAGGCGCAAGCCTACGCGGCCGACATCAGCCGGCTGGCTGGCCCCACCAGCCCGCAAGCTCGCGTGGCTCAAGCCAGCGTGCTCACGCTGAGCGTGCGAGTAGCGCAAAAAAAGAAAGCTGCTCCGAATCAAACCACATTGGATCTGAGTGCTGTAGATCGTAACAATCTGAACGAGGCCAGAAACCTACTCATCGAGGCGGAAAACGAACGTGGTGGCTGGTTTCAAATCCAGCAACTATTTGCCGAGATCGACGGTCTACGAGGCGATATTCCCGCGGCGATCGAACATCTTCAAAAGGCCGTTGGCATGGGCCCGGCCAATCCGGGTGTTGTGCGACAACTGGTAGCCCTCTTGTATGCCACCAACCGGCTCCAAGATGCACAGGAAGCGATTGCGATGTTGGGGCCGGATGGACTGGAAGGTTTTGGACGCATCTCAGCCGAGATGGAGATGCGATCCGGCAAGTTTGACGAGGCGGTAACCAGCGCCGAGCGGAGCGTCTCTGTCGACTCCACAAATGCCGGCGACCTCCTCTGGCTGGGGCAGTTGCTGAGCCGATCCGGCAAGCCGGACAGGGCAGGGAATGTGCTCGAACGAGCGGTGGAAATGGCGCCCGACCAGCCCGAAACGTGGCTCACGCTTGTTTCCCATGAATTGGCAAATGGCAAGCGAAAGCTAGCCGAGCAGACGCTCCAACGTGCGGTCGCAAAGCTGACCGAGCCGGATCGGCAACTCGTGGCTGCCCAGGGCAACGAAATGCTCGGCCAGTTCGAAGAGGCTGAAAAAAGCTACCGCGAAGCGGTCGTAATCGCTCCGGATAACATGGCGATCGCTCGAGGGATGGCCGCTTTTTTTATCAGGCGGGGCAAGCTCAACCCCGCGCGTGAATCATTGAAAAAAATCGTTGCCTCTCAGAGCGACAGCCCGGAACTCCGCAGCACAAAGACGTGGGCCCGCCGCACGCTCGCGGAGTTGACGGCTGAAAAGGGAGGCTAC
>CAIRDU010000533.1 GCA_903877395.1 uncultured Planctomycetaceae bacterium | reverse complement strand
CGATACGAACGGGAATTCATCGGTGAACGTCCCATCGGGGGCGACACAATTGATCAGCGTGGGGCCATTTCCCTCGATAAATCGGGCCTGCTCGGCGATCAGCACTGTGTAGTCGACCTCGCCAAACGCCGGCGCGATGTGCACGACACCCGTGCCGGTGTCGGTGGTCACGAAGTCGGCGGCCACCACGCGCCACGCAACCGGTTCTGACGTGCCATCGAGAAGCGATGCCTGCTGCGGCACCCCGGCCGGACGATAGGTGTCAAAGGGGGGAAGGTAGCAGCAACCGACGAGTTCGCTTCCCGGCAAACGCTCGACGATGTCAAAAGTCTTTTTGAGTTTCTCGCCAAATACGGCAGCCAGCGCCTCGATGACGATATACTCGCGGCCGTCCGACTGGCCAGCTTCGCGTAGCACGGCATACTCCAGTTCGGGTTTCACGGCGGCAAACTGGTTGGCCGGCAGCGTCCACGGGGTCGTCGTCCAAGCGACCAGACTGCGATGCGTCGCGTTACCCGCTTGATCGGTCAATGGAAACGCCACATACACGCTTGGGTCGGCCACCTCGCGGTAGCCCTGCCCGACTTCGCCACTGGAAAGCGCCGTGCCGCCCTGTGCCCACCACCAAACGATCTTGTGCCCCTGGTAGAGCAGGCCGCGGTTGAAGAGTTCCGACAACGCCCACCAGACGCTTTCCACGTATGACTGGTGGTAAGTCACGTACGCATCCGAGAGGTCTATCCAAAACCCAATCCGCTCGGTGAGCGATTCCCACTCCTTCATGTACCGCCAGACCGATTCCTGACAGCGGTGGATGAACGGCTCGACTCCATATGCCTCGATCTCGGCTTTCGAGTGAATCCCGAGCTCCTTGCAAACCTCCACCTCGACGGGCAGGCCGTGGGTGTCCCAGCCCGCCTTCCGCTCGCAGTATTCGCCGCGCATCGTGCGGTAGCGGGGATAGAGATCCTTGATCGTGCGCGTGAGGCAGTGCCCGGGATGCGGCATTCCGTTGGCGGTCGGCGGGCCCTCGAAAAAAACAAACCGCTTGGCCCCGTGTCGCTGCTTGAGCGACTTGGCGTAGATGCCGTTCTGGCGCCACAATCGGCCAATCGCAGCCTCGATTTCGGGGAAGTTTGGCTTGCCGCGGACGGGTTCGAACATGATGGTGGGGGAGTGTCGGGAAAGGGGCAACCGGGCCACGATCCTACATACTTCGAGGAGAGAGAGGAAAACCCGATCGCGATCCGGCCGTCCTTGCAGCGATTCTCGTCGATGGGGTCGGGGGCGTCGAGAGAATGATCGTAAACACGATTGCCGACAATCTGATCCATCCCGTGGAAAACGCCCGAGGGAAACGCACCCCCCCTCTGCCAAGCCATTTTCACGGGTGTACACTTGGATTGCAGATGGATTTCAGACGCCCACTGCCTCCAACGCCAACCCCACTTTTTTCACCCATGCCGCTTCCCCTCGTTCTGGATTGTTTGCCTCGGCCACCGCTGCCTATGACTGGCGACGAAATGCGCAGCCGCGGGTGGGACGCTGTGGATGTGGTGCTTGTGACGGGGGATGCCTATGTCGATCACCCCAGCTTTGCCAACGGCCTGATCGCCCGGCTCTTAGAGGCGGCTGGGTTTCGGGTGGGCGTGCTGTCGCAACCCGACTGGAACACCTGTCAGCCGTGGCGCACATTCGGTCGTCCTCGGCTCTTTTTCGGCATCTCTGCGGGCAACATGGACTCGATGATCAACCATTACACCGCCAACAAAAAGGTCCGCAACGACGACGCCTATTCTCCGAACGCACAGATCGGCCGCCGTCCCGATCGCGCGATGCTCGCATACTGCCAGCGTTCGCGAGAGGCCTTTCCTGGTGTGCCTGTGGTGGCTGGCGGCGTCGAGGCTAGTCTCCGCAGGATTTCCCACTACGACTATTGGAGCGACACCGTGCGCCGGTCGATCCTGATGGACTCCAAGGCTGATCTGGTGGTGTTCGGGATGGGCGAGCGTACCGTGCTGGACGTGGCCCTTGGGCTCGCTGCCGGAAAAACTCCGAAGGATCTCCGTGGCCTGCGAGGCATCGCGTACCGATTGGGGGCCAGCGAGGAATTGCCCGCCGACGCCGACACGCTTACCTTGCCCGAGTACGACTTGGTCGTGCGCGACACGCTTGCCTTTTGCGAGATGACTCGCATCAGCCATCAGGAAACCAATCCCCACAATGCCCGCCGTCTCGTGCAGCGGTATGGCCGCGAGGCGATCGTTGTCAATCCTCCAGCCTTGCCGCTGGAACAAGACGAGATGGATCAGG
>CAIRDU010000532.1 GCA_903877395.1 uncultured Planctomycetaceae bacterium | reverse complement strand
TAAAGTCAGAGACGCTCTTGGCTGCGATGGCCTGCTGAACATCCCCCCAGACATCGGCCAGCACATCTTTTTCACCGGGATCGAGAAAACGCGTCACCGCCACAGGTCTGTGAAAATCAGTGAAGTAAAAACAGAGCAGAATCAGACTGGCCATGGCTACTGGCAAAAGCAGAAGCGTGGCTATCGCCGGACGATCTCGCAGAATCACTTCCAAACCACGGCCCAAGAGCGTGCCAAACTGCTGAAACCCACGGGGCGGACGACCACGCAATGCTTTCATACCGGGCAGACTGTGTGTGGCTGTCTGGAGTGGCCCACTTGATTGCGATGGAGCCAGTAACTGCATCTGGGCGTTTTCAGCCTGTCGCTGGGTCCATTTTTTCGCCCAGTATTCGGCCGGCTTGTCTTCGATCGCCAGATAAACGTCCGAAAGTCGATTCACTTCGAAATGCCCGAGCGATTCCACCCGCGAACCAATCCAGAGCACGCATCCGTGACCAAGGATCATGATTTTGTCGGCGCGATCGACGTTGTCGAGATGGTGCGTGATGCAGAATACCGTCATGCCCGCCCGCGCGCGATCGGCCAAGAGGTTCATGATTCTGGCTTCGCTGGCCGGATCGAGGCTGCTGGTGGCCTCATCCACGATCAAAAGGCCCGGTTTGGAGAGGAGTTCGACTGCGAGGCTACCCCGCTTGATTTCGCCGCCGGACAGAATGCCCACCGGTGTGTGCCGCACGTGCTCGAGTCGCACGTCATTGACAACTCGGTCGATGGCTCGCTGAACGTCGTCAACTGGAGTGTCTGTGGGGAGCCGAATCTTGGCTGCGTAATAAAATGCCCGTTCACATGGCAGCGATGCCGGGATAATATCTTGTTGAGGCACGTACCCCACCTGTCCGCGGAGCGTGTCGGCGTCGCGAGTCGGATCCAATCCGCCGATGGAGATCGTTCCGGTCGTGGGCTGTGTAAGGCCGAGAAGCGCCCGCACGAGCGTCGTTTTTCCTGCGCCGCTGGGCCCAAGCACGCAGATAAATTCGCCCGGCTCAACCGTAAACGTGATGCCGTCGAGGAGTTTTTTTTCACGATCGCCATTCTTTACAGACACCCCGAGGGCTTCGGCCACAATCGACAATCCATCTGTGCTGGTATTCATTGCTTCTTGGCATCCTCGATCGACTGCGGGTGATTTTCTTTGTTGTAATTGGGGTCAATCGCGACGGTGCCATCGGGACGGCGACGGTATTGATAGTTATGCTCAACGAGTCGCCGCAGAAATTCGCTGCGAGCCATGGCCATGTTGAACGCCACAAATGACTTTGACTCTGGGTCGAGCGGCCTGTCGGACGCCAACAGCAGCATCGGCAACAGCATTTCGTCAAACGTCGATTCCCCCAGCCACACTGTCTGCGGTGGGTCGTACGGATTGTGCGGATTGTCGGCAGTATTGTTGTACGAAACTTCCGCCTCAATGACCGTTCCCTTTGGAAGATGCAACGGCTTCTTGAGCCACGAAGCAGACTGCCAATTGAAATCCCACTTTGGAATCCGTATGAGCAGAATCGGTTTAGTCTGCCCCGGTAACGTCGCCTGTATGCTCATCCACATGGCCAGGCCGTGGGCGTGCGGCGCGGCACCGACGAACGCGGCGTCGTGTTCGAGGGTGTAGCGGCCCGTCACGCGATAGTCTTTCACGCCGGCGGGTATCGACTGAAAGCTGCCGAAGAGAAACACCAGGTTCATCATCTTCTTCGTCACAGCGGGCGGATCTTTGTCTATCCAAAGACCGATTTGCGAGGAATCGTTTTCGAGCTTGCCGGTGCGGTGGTAGTGCATCTGGGCAACGATATCGCTACCGGCTGGAATGATGACATCCACGTCCTCCGGACAGATCATCGAGCGATTGCCAGGAATGTAGCCGGAGACGAACGACGTACGCGGAATACCGTCTGCCCGCACTGGCGGCACCTTGAAGCCGGCGCCCATGACGTCCCAGAACCCCGGCATCTGATCGAGCGGATTCGACATTCCATCCCTACCACCGTGGTCCTTCACCGCCTGCACGCAGGTGGCGCTGTCCAAATACCCAATCAGCGCGTGGTGCACGATGGCTCGGTTGCTCGGAAGAAGCTGTATAGCGCGGACACGGAGATCATCCGGCCTGTTGAGCGGAAAAATAAAATTGCGGTAGATGTCTTCGCCCTGCGGCCCCAGTTGCGCGACAGAGGGCAGATCGATAACAATGTCGGGCGGCCCAAGGCTCTCTTCAAATGCACCATAGTCGGGCAGCGGAGCCAAGGTTGGCGCATCGTCAGGATTTCCCTGCGGCTTCTCGGAGGTTACCCACTGCCGAAGCATTGCCACGTCTGCAGGGCTCGGCGGAGGCGTGCCAGAGAGTTCTAAATCGCTTTCGACCTGCGCCGGCGGCATTCGCTTGGCGTCGATTTCCTCGAGTGCTGTTTCTATCCAGTCGCACGCATCTTCGTAGCTTAAGAGTTCGAACGGACCGACCTGACCGGGGCTATGACACCGCTGGCAATGCTCGTGGAGAATGGGCAGCACATCACGGTAGAACGTAACGGCTTCGACGGTTGGAGTCTCGGCATTCGGTACGGAAGCGGCATGCTGTTGTGGCACCTCCGGCCGATCCAACGGACAGCCGCCGGCGGCAAGCCGCGGGATGCGCACAGGCTTTCCGGTAAGTAAATCCAGAATAGCCTCACGAAGATCGTCGCGGACTTTTGCCGGCGACTTCACTCCCCGTTCCCTATAGCGGCTATCGATCCGACCAGCATAGGCAACGGTGCCATCGCGACTCACCAGAAAACTCTCGGGGGTCATCGTGGCGTCAAGCAGAGTTGCCACATCAAAACTGGTATCCAAGAGTATTGGGAATGCAATACTGAACTCTTTCTTGTGGGCTTCCAAATCCTTGATCGCCTCGGATTCGCAGATCACTCCCACAAACGTCACGCCCTGTTTGCCAAACTCGGCAGCGAGCGAGTTGAGCACCGGACAATAAATCTGCGCCAACGGGCAACCCGGATAGAGAAACGTATAGCAG
>CAIRDU010000531.1 GCA_903877395.1 uncultured Planctomycetaceae bacterium | reverse complement strand
CCAGCTGCCTGCGTGGAAAGCCCTTGAAGCCAACCGCGATCAGATTGCCCAAACGACGCTGAAGGAGCTCTTTGCCGTCGATCCAACTCGCGGCGAGCGTATGGCTGTGGAGGGAGCCGGACTCTATCTCGACTACTCTAAAAACCTCGCCAATAACGAGACGCTCTCGCTGCTCGTCCAACTCGCCCAACAGTCGGGCGTGGAAGCCCATCGGGACGCCATGTTCGCTGGGCAGAAAATCAACGTCACCGAAAATCGGGCGGTGCTGCACGTCGCCCTGCGGGCGCCCGAAGGCTCAAAGATCTCGTTGGACGGCGTCGATGTCGTACCAGCCGTCCACAAGGTGCTCAAGGCGATGGGTGCATTTGCCGATGGCATCCGCAGTGGCACGTGGAAGGGGGGCAGTGGCAAACGGATTCGCAACATTATCAATGTTGGTATCGGCGGCTCCGACCTAGGCCCCGTCATGGCGTACGAGGCACTGCGGCACTACACCGACTCCTCGCTGACGTTTCGCTTTGTCTCCAATGTAGACGGCACTGACTTTGCCGAAGCGGTCGCGGGCTTGGATCCTGCCGAGACGCTCTTCATCATCTCGTCAAAGACGTTCATCACGCTGGAAACGATGACCAACGCACAGACGGCCCGCGAGTGGATTCTGGCCGGCTTGGGTGGTGACGCCTCGGTCGTGGCCCGCCATTTCGTGGCTGTCTCGACCAACGCCGCAAAGGTTGCCGAATTCGGAATCGACACCGCCAACATGTTTGGGTTCTGGGACTGGGTGGGTGGCCGCTATTCGATGGAATCGGCGATCGGTCTCTCCACAATGATCGCCATCGGTTCACGCAACTTTGCTGACATGCTCAGCGGCTTCCACGCCATGGACGAGCACTTTCGCTTGGCCCCACTGGAACAGAATCTGCCGGTAATCCTTGGCCTTTTCGGCGTTTGGTACAGCGATTTTTTCGGGGCCCAGAGCATTGCCGTGCTTCCCTACGAGCAGTATCTCAAAAGGTTTCCTGCCTATCTTCAGCAACTCACGATGGAGAGCAACGGCAAGTCGACTCGTCTCGATGGCACGCATGTCACCTACAAGACAGGCCCCATCTACTGGGGCGAGCCAGGCACCAACGGCCAGCACTCCTTCTATCAGCTCATCCATCAGGGCACTCACCTCATTCCGTGCGACTTCATCGGATTCAACAAGGCCCTGAACCAACTAGGCCACCATCACGACTATCTGATTTCCAACATCTTCGCCCAGGCCGAGGCATTGGCCTTCGGTAAGAATGCCTCGCAGGTCAAGGCAGAGGGAACGCCCGACTGGCTCACGCCTCATCGCGTTTTTGAGGGCAACCGTCCGTCCAACGTGATCATGGCCGACGCGCTCGATCCGGCCACGCTCGGATCGCTCGTAGCCCTCTACGAGCATGCAGTCTTCACGCAGGGAGCAATCTGGGGAATCAACTGCTTCGACCAGTGGGGCGTGGAACTCGGCAAACAGCTCGCCCAAAATATCATCTCGGAGTTGGAGTCAGTCACCCAGCCAACCCTTGCACACGACAGCTCCACCAACGCGCTCATTCGCCGCTATCGATCGCGGAGATAGGTGCGACAACCGACCTCGATTATTACGGTCTGTTCTGACGGTCAAACCGAACGGTCTCATCTGGAAGTCTTGGGAAGGATCCTCGCTCGATGAAACTTGAGATTTTTTCGGATGACGCGGCCGTGGCCCGTGCGGCTGCCAGCCTGATCGCAGCCCAAGCCAGGCAAGCCGTGGCACAGCGGGGCCTGTTTCTATTGGCAGTCAGCGGCGGCAAGACGCCGTGGGCGATGCTCAAACTTCTTCGCTTCGAGGACATGCCGTGGGCCAGCGTGCACATTTTTCAAATCGACGAACGGATTGCGCCAGATGGGGATCCCGACCGCAACCTCACGCACCTGCACGAGAGCTTGCTCGGCCATGCACCGATCCTGCCGGAAAACATCCACGCCATGCCGGTGAACGCACTGGACCCAAGTGAGGGAGCGCGAGACTACGCACTGACGCTTCAAGCGTGGTGTGGCGATCCTCCCATTCTTGACCTCGCCCATCTGGGCCTCGGTGCCGACGGACATACCGCCTCGCTGATTCCGGGGGATCCGGTTCTGGATGTTCTGGACCGGGATGTTGCCCTCACGGGCGTGTACCAAAATCATCGCCGCATGACGCTCACGTTCTCGCTCATCAATCGCTCTCGCATGATTCTGTGGCTGGCCACAGGGGCCGCAAAGGTGCCTATGATCCAGCGACTGTTGGATCGCGATCAGGACATTCCGGCGGGCCGTATCAATCAGGACCGTGCGATTCTCCTTGCGGACCGTTCAGCGGTACTCACAGTGGCAGGGCAGGAGTAGTGCCAAACAGAACTGGCCTCGCCACCCGCACAGCGGCTACGCTTAGACTATGGACGTTCTGATCTCAACGGTGTGGCAGTGGTGGCTCGTTCTCTGGCCGCACGTGCTGGCGATGTCGTTGCTGGCAATCAATCTCCTGGCATCAGCCCACGCAGTTCTCACCAAACGAGATACTCGCTCCACCATCGGGTGGGTGGGATTGATCTGGCTCTCGCCGGTCTTTGGGGCCGTTGCGTATGCCGTGCTGGGTGTCAATCGGATCCGTTCGCGGGCCAGTCACCTCCGAGCGGGTCAGTTGAGGGTCCCGCAAGAACTCAGCGGCGCTGTGCCAGACAACGACCGCCTGCGAGAGGCCATCGGCCCCGACCGAGGGCCCCTGCGGTCGCTGGAGGTGCTCGTTGCCCGCGTCACCGACCGTCCGCTCGTCGATGGCAACGCGATCGAACCGCTGCTCAGTGGCGACGAAGCGTATCCTAGGATGCTCACTGCGATTGACGCTGCCACTCGCAGTATCGGGTTGGCATCTTATATCTTCGACAACGACCGCACGGGAAACATATTCGCGGAAGCACTCGCTCGCGCAGTGAAGCGAGGCGTTGAAGTGCGGGTGCTCGTGGATGGCATCGGGGCCAGCTACACGTTTCCCTCGATCGTCGGATTGCTCACGCAGAAGGGCGTGCGAGTGGAGCGATTTTTGCCCACCAGCGTGCCGATCTACTTTCCCTATGCCAACCTTCGCAACCACCGCAAAATTCTGGTCGTGGACGGTAGTGTGGGATTTACAGGGGGTCTGAATATCCGCGATGGATGCTGGCTCGCACACGATCCGCAACACCCTGTGCGCGACATGCATTTCCAGGTGAGTGGCCCGCTGGTGGCGCATCTCTTGGACGTATTTACCGAGGACTGGGCCTTTGCCTCAGGCGAGTCGCTGACCGGCGAGCAGGGCGATGACGGCGACCCCCCTCCTGACCGCCGCGCGCGCCTTATGGCTGCCGGATCTCACATGGGCGGGCACGTCGCTGGCCCGTGGCATCCGCTATGGACCCGACGACCGCGATATGGGTCGGATCAAACTCGTGCTGGTGGGAGCGCTTGCCGCGGCGCAGGAATCGGTGCGAATCATGACACCGTACTTTCTCCCGGACGATGCCATCTGCCAAGCGCTCGACGTGGCAGCTATGCGAGGCGTGCGGGTCGACATTGTGTTGCCAGAGCATAGCAATCTCGAACTGGTCGGTTGGGCCTCAACCGCGATGCTCTGGCAGGTGCTTGGCCGGGGTTGTAATGTCTGGATGTCGCCGCCTCCGTTCGATCACACAAAGTTGATGGTGGTCGATCGGGCATGGGCTCTGTTTGGCAGCGGCAACTGGGATGACCGCAGCATGCGGCTTAACTTCGAATTCAACGTCGAGACATTCGATCGCGACTTTGCTGAAACGATTCACAGGCACATCGGCGACGTGATCGCCCGATGCCGCCCAAAGACACTCGCGGAGGTCGACAGTCGCAGCCTTCCAGTGCGGCTTCGGGATGGCATCGCCCGCCTCTTCTCTCCGTATCTGTAGGGCCTATATCGTCATTCAGTGCCCACTCGTTGTCAGCCCCCCGTGGCTTGGCCTACAACTGAGGGCTCGCGTTCAAGGGTTCAAGAATGGATTGGCTGGCTCCAACGGCCCGCTCATTGCGGCCGGCACAACAGGCATGACAAGCACACCACCCATCGACCCAGCCATTCCCGATTCTATCGAGCAACTTCGCCGCATCGGACAAGAGTTTCATACGCGATCGTGGTCGTTGGGCACTAGCAGCAACTACAGCGTGGTCGCGTCGCGAAACCCGCTCGAACTGCTCATTACTGCCAGCGGCAAGGACAAGTCGGCCCTCGGCCGCGACGACTTCGTGCGGGTGGATGCTGCCGGAGGAGTCTGCGGTGGGTCGTCTCAGAAATCCTCTGCCGAGACGCTCCTACACTGCATGATTGCCGAACTCATTCCATCGGTTGGCGCGGTCCTGCACACGCATTCCGTCTGGGGCACGATTCTCTCCGACCGCGACCTGCCGCGAGGCAGTCTGAGGATCGAAGGCTACGAAATGCTCAAGGGCCTTGAGGGCATCGGCACGCACGAAACCTTTGAGGAAGTGCCCATATTCGCTAACAGCCAGAACATGCACGAACTCTCGCAGCGAATCCGCGATCGATTCACGGCTTCCGACTGGAGCCACCCCACGCGGCAGCCCTTTCATGGCTTCTTGCTCTCTGGCCACGGGCTCTACACGTGGGGCAAAGACCTCGCCGAGGCTCGGCGGCACATCGAAATTTTTGAGTTTCTCTTCGAGGCCGTCGCCCGCACTCGCAGTCTGCCACCACAGTTGAGCAGCCACACAAAGGATCTGAAAAACCCGCGCCAGTAAAGCACTCTCGACCGAGTCCAGCCGATAGCCCCATCGCGTAGAAAAGGAAAATGCCCCCATGGCCATTGTCACTGTCCCAGCCGAAGCCCGCAGGATCACAGATGCCGGCGAGATCAAAAACTTTCTGGCTGGTAGCCACATCAGCTACGAGGTCTGGCCGCTGGCTGATCGCGTCGATCCAGCGGCACCGGCAGAAACCATTCTGGCGGCCTATTCGACAGAAATTGAGGAGCTCAAAAAACGCGGTGGTTTCGTTACGGCCGACGTGATCGATGTCTATCCCGACACGCTCAACCTCGACGCCATGCTCGAGAGGTTTAGCCGCGAACACACCCATACCGAAGACGAAGTGCGGTTTATCCTGCAGGGCCGAGGTGTGTTTCACATCAACCCGGTTGATGGCCCTGTGTTTGCAATCGAAGTGGGTGCCGGCGATATGATCAGCGTGCCGTTGGGCACGAGGCACTGGTTTGATCTCTGCGCCGACCGCCGCATCCGTGCCATCCGTCTCTTCCAAGACGTGACCGGCTGGACGCCCACCTACCTCGAGGAGGGTGTGCATGCGGGCTATCAGCCGCTCTGTCTGGGCCCGGCATGGGTGCCAGGCGAGAGAAGGGCTGCACCGTGATTGTTTTCGGCGGCCAAGGGATCGTGCTGGATGTCGAGGGAACGACATCGTCCATTGCGTTTGTCTACGACGTGCTCTTTGCATTTGCGCGCAATCATGTTGCACATTTTCTGGCGTCGCATCACGGCGACCCGTTGGTACGAAGCATCGCCTCACAACTGGCAGCCGAGGCCGGGGTGGCAGACGCATCCCCCGAAGAATCATCCGGCATGACACTAATCGCAATGGCCGCGATCGACCTCATGAATCGCGACATTAAAAGCACGCCACTCAAGGCTCTTCAGGGAATGATCTGGAGGGGCGGCTACCACTCCGGGGAGATTCTTGCGCACGTCTTCGACGATGTGCCCCCAGCACTTGAGCAGTGGTCCACTTCTGGTCTCGACGTTCGCATCTACTCATCAGGCTCGATCGAAGCGCAACAGCTGTTTTTTCGCCACACCGCTTTTGGCGACCTCACGAGCCACCTGCGTGGCCACTACGACACCACCACAGGCCCCAAACGCGAAGCGAAAAGCTACACGCAGATCGCTGCCGACATGCAGCTCCAGCCGCGGCAGATTTTGTTCGTAAGCGATGTGGGGGAGGAACTCGACGCCGCGAGGCAGGCCGGCATGGCAACGGCACTGGCCCAGCGGCCAGGCAACCGTCCAGCCGGTGGTCGCCTGGAACACGAGCCGCTCGAGTCATTTTCCGAGATTGTTGTCTAAGCGACTCTCCTGCAGCACCGGCCGAGCACTCCCGAAAACCAGTTTGATACATGCACGCTCCCTTTTAACCAGCGATCACACAGAGACTGTCGAAGGAACTCTCTTTCATGCATCCACAGCCGGCACACACTCCCAGACGCCCAGCCGGACCACTCCGCTGCGGCGTCGGCGTATCGACGGCCCCGCAAATCGAAGTGGCGCTCCGAGATGCCGCTGATCAAGCAATGGGGTCGCTCGACGCGTTGCCCGCGCCAAAGGCACCAAGGGGAAGCCCTGACCTAGCGGTGGTGTTTGTATCCAGCAGCTACGGAGCGTCGATTCGACCGGCAATGGAGGGCCTCTCCGAGATGCTCCAGATTCCAGTTGTGATCGGCTCAACTGCCGAAGGAGTGCTCGCGGGCGAGATTGAATATGAGTCGGGGCCGGTGGCGGCGGTGTGGCTGGCACGCCTGCCGGGGGCGACGATCCTGCCGTGTGCGCTTGAATACTCGCAAACCACAGACGGCGGCATGTTCGTTGGATGGCCTGCGGAACTGGAACGCGATTGGCCAGATAACGCGGCCATGCTGCTGCTTGCTGATCCGTTTTCATTTCCGGTTGACGCACTGATCAAGCGTCTGGAGGAAGATCATCCCAACGTGCCGATCATCGGCGGCATGGCCAGTGGCGGCAGCGAACCAGGCAGCAACACGCTAGTGATTGGCTCGCGTTCGTACGACTCCGGCGCCGTTGGTGTTGTCATTGGTGGTGGGGTACGGGTTCGTCCTGTCGTATCTCAAGGCTGCCGACCAATCGGCCGGCCTCTGGTGATCACGAAAGCTGATGAAAATGTGATTGTCGAACTGGGCGGTCGGCCGGCACTGGAGCGATTGCGAGAGGTGTATGCCGAGTTAGATGCTGCCGATAGACAACTCGTTCGATCATCGCTGCATGTTGGTCGTGCCGCGAGCGAATATCAGGATGATTGTAAGCAGGGGAGTTTTCTCGTTCGCAATGTTGAGGGTGCTGATCCCGAGACCGGTGTGATTGCCGTCGGTGACGTTGTGCGAATAGGACAGACGATCCAATTTCACGTGCGGGATGCAGCCAGTGCTCACAATGACCTCCTCTCCCTCTTGTCTCGCGACGGCGCTTCTCAGGCCCCGGCGGCCGGCGCCCTTGTGTTCACCTGCAACGGCCGAGGTACGAGGCTTTTCGATGTTGCTCATCACGATGCGCAGTGCCTGCGAGAATGTCTCGGGGATATCCCTGCAGCTGGCTTCTTTGCGCAGGGCGAAATTGGCCCCATCGGCCGACACAACTGCCTCCACGGTTTCACCGCAAGCATCGCACTCTTTGAAGAAGCCTGATGGTGTACCTTTGCAGCAACATGCGGCAATCGCGTTGAATTGCTGGAGAATGGCCCGAGGAATGGGCTTTTCTTGCCTCGCCAGTCAGCCTATCTTCCCGGTCTGATTGTGCGTGT